>NZ_JBHZDA010000052.1:28132-51528 GCF_042755665.1 Streptomyces sp. NPDC059142 | reverse complement strand
CCCCGCCCCGCCCCCCCCGCCGCGCGGGGCGCGCGGGCCGCCCGCCCCGCCGGGCCGCCCCGCGCCGCGGGGGGGGGGGGTTGGCCCCCCCCGCCCCCCCGGTGGTTCCGGGTGCGCGGCCGGCGCGCACCGTTCGGCGTGGCGTGGTACGGAGGGGCATGGTGCTCAGTTGCCCTTCGCGATCGCCTGTTCGCCGTTGCGCTGGAGGTCGGCGAGGATCTTCTTCGGGTCCGCGGTGCGCAGCGACTGGAGGTCGGTGTTGAACTGGCTGAGCACCTTGTCGAAGCCGGCGATGGTCACCGGGCCCTGCGCGTAGGCGCTGCCGTCCACCCACGCCTTGGCCTGGGGCTCCTCGGCCGCGTACGTCTTCAGCGCGCTGGTGCGCGAGGGCATGACGCCGAACGCGTCGGCGAAGGCGAGCTGCTGGTCGGCGGAGGTGAGGTACTTCACCAGGTCGACCCCGGCGGCGCGGTGCGCGCTGTCGGCGGCGACGCCCCAGCAGTTGCTGAAGGCGAGGGTGCCCTCACCGGCCGGGCCCGCGGGGAGCGGGGCGACGGCGTACTTCACGTCCGGGTAGTCGTTCTTCATCCCGCCTTCGAGCCAGTTGCCCTCGATGGTCATGGCCGCCTTGCCCTTGCCCAGGGCCTCGCCGCCCCAGCTCGTGTCGACCTGCTTGGCGAACTTCATGGAGCCCGACTTCAGCAGGGACTGCACGTAGGCGAGTCCTTCGGCGTTCTGCGCGGTGTCCGCCGTCATCCTGGTCTGGCCCGGGTCGGTGATCCAGCCGCCCGACTGCTTCATGAAGGCACCGAGGCGCTGGAACTCGTCGCTGGTGACCAGTCCGGTGACACCGCCGCCGGTGAGCTTGTCCGCGACCTTCTTCAGGTCCGCCCAGCTCTTCGGGTAGTCCTTCTCCGTCAGCCCGGCCTTCTTCCACAGGTCGGTGTTGATGGCGAGCCCGAGGGTGGAGGTGTCCTTGGGCAGGCAGACGAGCTTCCCGTCGTACGAGAAGGACGTGCGGAGCTGCTCCGAGAAGTCGTCCGCGTCGGATATCCGGTCCCCGTACGCGTAGAGCGAGCCGCCCTTGGCGTAGTTCGCGAACTGGTCGGAGTTGACGTAGAAGACGTCCGGCGGCTTGTGCCCGGCGAACGACTGGGCGAGCTGCTGGTTCATGTCCTTGGCGACCTGGACGTCGACCGTGTTGCCGGACTGCTTCGCGTACGCCGCGGCGGCCTTCTTGACGGCCTGCGTCTCGGCGTCCCCGGACGTGGCGATCAGTACGGTCAGATTCTGCTTGGCGGTGGTGGCCTGGGCCGGCTCCTTCTCCTTGTCGAAGCTGGACGAGCAGGCGGTGACGGTCAGCAGCGCCGCGCAGGTGGCGAGGGCGGCGACGGCCGTGCGGGTGACCATGGATTCCTCCAGAAAAGGATGAAATATGCGGTACGCGTCCGGACGTGGACCCGGACGCCCGGTGGGGGCGGGCGTACCGGAGGCGCGTACGGGCGTGTCGAGCTGTGTTCGGGCGTGCTTCAGGCGTGTTCGGACGTGTACGGAAAAGGCCCGGGGCGGTGGCGGGGCGGATCCGCCCCGGGGGTTCGGGGCCGGGCTCAGCCGCCCGGCGGGGGCGTGCTGTCCCGGATGACCAGCGACGGTTCGAGCAGGACGCGCTCGGGCGGCGAGTCCGGGGCCGCCACCCTGGCCAGCAGCAGCCGGACGCACTCGCGCCCGACGGCCTCCAGGGGCTGGGCGATCGTGGAGAGTCCGGGGGAGAGGAGCGCGGCGGTCGGCGAGTCGTCGAAGCCGACGACGGCCACGTCCCGGCCGGGTACGGCGTCACGTTCGCGCAGCGCCCGGTAGCAGCCGAGCGCGAGCATGTCGCTGGCGGCGATCACCGCGGTCGCGCCCGCGTCGAGCAGCGGGCCCACCGCGGTGTGCGCCGAGTCCAGGTCGTCGACGCTCTGCGCCCGCCGGCCGCGTACGGGCAGCCGGTGCCTGCGCATCGCGCGGTGCCACCCCTCGGCGCGGTCGTCACCGACGCCCGAGCCGCGCGGCCAGCCGAGGAACGCGATCTTCCGGTGGCCCAGGGCCACCAGATGCTCGACCGCGGCGTCGGTGCCCGACGCGCCGTCGACATCCGCCCAGTCGCCGATCTGACGGCCCGACCACATCCGGCCGAACCCGACGAACGGCACGCCGCGCTTGGCCAGCCACGCCTGACGGGGGTCGCCCCGGTCGGTGCCGCTCAGCACGAAACCGTCGACGCTGTGCAGGTCGAGCAGTTCCTCGTGGCCGTCGAGCCCGGGGCTGCCGGGCGGTGAGGCGAACAGCAGGATCCGGTAGCCGGCCTCGTCCGCGGCCTGCGACAGGGCGTGCAGGAAGCGGTCCATGACCGGCGCGGTGATACCGGGGGCGGTGGGGCGGATCCCGTACCCGATGAGCTTGCTGGAGCGGGTGCGCAGCGTCTGCGCGGCGCGGTGCGGGCGGTAGCCCATCGCGTCGACGGTGGCGCGGACCCGTTTCAGCGTCTCCGGCTTGAGCAGCCCCGGCGCGTTGAGGGCGTTCGAGACGGTCTGCGGGGAGACCCCGGCCCGCCGCGCCACCATGGCCAGGGTCACGGGACCCGGCTTGGACGAAGGGGGCTGGGTGGAGCGGGGCATGGCTGTCTCCGGAACCGTTCTCACGCGTCGGCGGGTGAATCTGGCGGGTCGGTCCATGGATCTGTGAATCCGTGGACCGGTGGATCTGTCGGTCTGGCGGGTGGATCTTCTGGTGACTCTACGAGTTTATTGGAGCGTTCCAATGCCATTGTCAACGAGCTGAGGTCGTCGTTAGGGTTCTTGGAACGCTCCAATGACTGAGAGGTTCTGCTCTGTTGTCCACCACTGTCAAGACCCACGACACTATGAACTCCGTCGCAGAGGCCATCCCGGCGGCCGAGGGACTTCAGCCGTTCCTGCACGACGCCTGCGTCACGCTGTACGCGCCGAGCTTC
Organism: Streptomyces sp. NPDC059142; assembly: GCF_042755665.1. NCBI lineage: Bacteria > Bacillati > Actinomycetota > Actinomycetes > Kitasatosporales > Streptomycetaceae > Streptomyces > Streptomyces sp. NPDC059142. The sequence continues at coordinate 48,536 of NZ_JBHZDA010000052.1, read as the reverse complement.
GCGATATCCCACGCGGACGGGCAGTTCCACAGCGGTGCCGACGGCTTCTACCACGGCGACAGCAGAGCCCTCGCCCGGCTGACCGTCGAGGCCGACGGCATCGGGATCGCGCCGGTACGCGGCGCCCTCGACGGAGCGGACCGCGCCTCCTTCCGCGCGGTGCTGCGCGGCCTGGGCGAGGAGACCGCGGACCCCGCCGTCACCCTCCGCCGGAGCCGCCGCCTCACCCCCGGCCGCCTGGAGGAGACCCTCGAACTCGCCAACGCGGGGCGGCAGCACGTCCGCGTCACCCTCGTCGTCACGGCCACCACCGACCTCGCCCTCATGGAGCGCGTCAAGCAGGGCGACCCCCAGCCCCTCCTCGCCCCCACGGTCACGGACGCCGGGTTCGACTGGACCAGGGACACCTTCTCCGTACGGCTGACCAGCACCCCGGAGCCCGCCGCCGCCGACGCGGCGACCGGACGGCTGAGTTACGACGTGGAGCTCGCCCCCGGCACCGGGTGGACCGCCGTACTGCGCTGCGACGCGGCCCACGAGGACGGCGACCAGTTCCCGGCGCCGACGGCGGACGGCGTGCCCTGGCGCACACCGGTGCTCCGCAGCGCCGACCGCCGCTTCGACCAGTGGATCGACCAGTCGGCGGCGGACCTCGACCGGCTGCGGCTCAGCGACCCGGTCCCGCGCGACGAGGCCGCGGGCGCCGGGCGGCTCACCGCCCTCGACCGCCCCACCGACCAGTTCCTGGCCGCGGGAGCCCCCTGGTTCCTCACGCTGTTCGGCCGCGACTCCCTGTGGGCCGCCCGGATGCTGCTCCCGCTGGGCACCGGACTCGCCGCGGGAACGCTCCGTACGCTCGCCCGCCGCCAGGGCGTGCGCACCGACCCGGAGACCGAGGAGCAGCCCGGCAAGATCCTGCACGAAGTGCGCCGCGCCGCCCAGTCGTTCCACGACACCTTCGCCCTGCCGCCCAGCTACTACGGCACCGTCGACGCCACCCCGCTCTGGATCACCCTGCTGCACGACTCCTGGCGCTGGGGGCTCGCCCCGGAGGAGGTCGAGGAGCTGCTGCCGCACGCCGAGGCCGCCCTCGGCTGGATCGGCGACCAGAGCGAGGCCGGCGGCGACGGCTTCCTGAAGTACGTCGACAGCACCGGCCGTGGCCTGGCCAACCAGGGGTGGAAGGACTCCGGCGACGCGATCCGGCACCGCGACGGACGCCTCGCCACCTCGCCGATCGCGCTCTGCGAGGTGCAGGCGTACGCGTACGAGGCGGCCCGCGGCGGCGCCGCCCTGCTGCGCGCCTTCGGCCGGCCGGGCGCCGACCGCTGGGAGGAGTGGGCGGAGCGGCTGCGCGACCGCTTCCGCAGCCGCTTCTGGGTGGAGGACGAGCGAGGCGCGTACCCCGCCGTCGCGCTCGACCGGGACGGCCGCCCGGTCGACTCCGTCACCTCCGGCTTCGGCCATCTGCTCGGCACGGGGCTGCTCGACCACGAGGAGAGCGCGCTGCTCGCGGCCCGTATCAGCGCGCCCGACCTGGACTCCGGGCACGGGCTGCGCACGCTGAGCAGCGACTCCGTGGGGTACAACCCGTACGGCTACCACATCGGTTCGATCTGGCCGCACGACACCGCCATCGCGGTCCACGGGCTGGTCAGGGCCGGTTTCCCGGACGCCGCCGCGCCGCTCGCGGCCGGGCTGCTGACCGCGTCGGCGGGGTTCGAGGCACGGCTGCCCGAGCTGTTCGCCGGGCACGGCGCGGCGACCGACCGGGTGCCCTCGCCGTATCCGGCGTCCTGCCGTCCGCAGGCGTGGGCGGCGGCCTCGTCCGTGCTCGTCCTCCAGTCCGCGCTGGGGCTCTCCGCCGACGTCCCGGGCGGCACCCTCACCGTCGCGCCCACCTTCACGGAGGCGTACCGGCCTCTGAAGGCCGAGGGGTTCGACGTCGCGGGCGGCCGGCTCGACATCGCGGTCGACGCGGACGGTACGGCGCACATCGAGGCGCCCGCCGGACTGGAGATCAGGAGGGAGCGTCCGTCCTCCCGTTGAGACGAGGGCGCGAGCGATGTGAGGATGGGGCCCCGGAGGGTACGGGGACGGGGGCCCATCCCTCCGGCCATCGCGGCTCGGCTCCGGCCATGGCCGCGGACCTGTCCGACGGCCGCGCCGGGTCGGCCGCGACCGGGGAGTCGATCGTCACACAGACGTGGACAGCCGTGTCGTTGATGGGCCGAACGGGTGATACACGGGAGGATGACCTGATGCAGACAGAGCGTGCGGGCAGGGTGGTCCGGTGAGCAGGTACGGCCGTTACGACGGGTATGACGCCACCGACGAACAGTGGGAGGGCCTGGCCCAGGTCGTCCCGTTGCGGGGCCGCAACGAGTGGCCGTCGCGGGTGGACCACACGACCGTCCCCCGGGAACCCGTCGAGGAGCACCGGCGCTTCATCGTGCTGCGGGTCCAGGTCTTCGCGGACGCGCGGGAGGTGGCCGACCATCTCATCGCCCGGATCCCGGTGCTGCTGGACCTGACCGGCGCCGAGACCGATGTGGCCAAGCGCATCCTCGACTTCAGCAGCGGTGTGGTCTTCGGCCTGGGCAGCGGGATGCACCGGGTCGACAGGAACGTCTTCCTGCTGGCCCCGATCGGCACGGAGGTCGAGGGGATCGCGGCGGACACCATCCCCCGATCGTAGGAAGGTCCCGCAGGCGGAACGGTTCGCCGTCCCGGCCGCCGCGTACGGTCCGGCCATGGAAGCCATCCGCCCCGCCCGCGCCGCCCGTTCCACCGGTTCCGCCGGTGCTCTCCGGCCGGGGGGTGCGGCCGCCCTGCCCCGCCCCGTGGTCACCGAACTCCGGCTCTCCGCCTACACCTCGCACCGCGGGGCGGCCTTCCCGCTCGGCCCCGTGACGCTCTTCACCGGCGCGAGCGGCAGCGGCAAGTCGACCGCGCTGGCGGCGTACGAGTCGCTGGCCCGGCTCGGCGCGGGCGCCACGCTCGGGGAGGTCTTCCCCGACCCGGTGGCCTGTGTGCCCGAGCGGGCCGCGGCCGACGCGCAGGGCAGACGCGGCTTCCGGATCGGCTGCACCGTCGACGGCCCGGCCGGCCCCGTACGGCTCGACCTCGCCGTCCAGGCCGAACCCGAACTCCGTGTCGTCGGCGAGCGGCTGACCGGCGGCGGACGGACCCTGCTGGCCACGGCGCTGCGCGATCCGGGGCGGCCCGCCGTGCAGGCGGCCTGGCACACGGCGGGCGCGGTGCCGGTGACCCGCGCCCCGCTCCCCGACGACCGGCTGGGCACGGCGCTGCTGCCGCTGCGCGTCGCGGGGCGCACGGAGGGGCAGTTGCAGGTCCTGGCCGCCGCCGAGCAGACCGTTCTCGCGCTGCGGTCCGTCGTCGCCTGCGACCCGCAGCCGCAGCTCATGCGGGCGCCGGTGCCCCGCGGGCAGGGGCGGCTGCGCCGGGGGTGCGGAAATCTGGCGGCGGTCCTCGACCGTGTCCTGGAGCACCGACAGGACCCGTGCGTCGAACGGCTGGCCGCCGCGGCGCGGGCGGGGTGCGCAGGCCCGGTGACGGAGCTGGCCGTCGAACGGCTCGCGGACGGTACGGTACGGGCGCTGCTGGCCAGGGACGCCTCGGGCGCCCGCCCCGCCACCCCCGTGGACCGGCTCGGCGAGGGCGAACTGCGGTATCTGGCGCTGGCGCTCGTCCTGCTGGCGGGCCCCGGCGGACCGGCGGCGGACCGGGCGGGCGGGCCGGACCCGGCGTGGCGCTTCCTCACCGTCCTCGCCGACGGGTTCGACCGGAGCCTGGACCGGCGGCAGACCGGCGCACTGCTCTCGCTCGCGGCGGCGGTCTGCGCGGAGGGCGGGACACGGCTGATGGGGGCGGTCTCGGACGCGGCGCCCGCGCGCGGGGCGGCCGGGGTGACGGTGGTAGACCTTGACCCGTGACCGAACTCGATGTGGCGGAACTGCAACGGAGGCTGGCCGCGTTCGCGGCGGCGCGGGACTGGGAGCGGTACCACACCCCCAAGAACCTGGCGGCGGCGCTGAGCGTCGAGGCATCGGAGCTGCTGGAGATCTTCCAGTGGCTGACGCCGGAGGAGTCGGCGCGGGTGATGACCGATCCGGAGACGGCCCACCGCGTGCGGGACGAGGTCGCGGATGTCCTCGCGTATCTCCTCCAGTTCTGCGGAGTGCTGGGCGTCGACCCGCTCGCGGCGCTCGCCGCGAAGGTGGAGCGGAATGAGCTCCGCTTCCCGGCCAAGAGGGCCCTCGATCATGATGATTGAGGGTGATTGTCACTCTCCGGAGTGGCCGAGTTATGCACAACGAGCCTGCTGTCCACAGATTTCCGCAATGCTCTAGCTTTTCTGCTCGAATGCGCTCACTCTGGGTAGTGGAGTTCATGGGCAGGATTCTCGTGGGAATGGGGACTGCGGATGGATGCGGAACGGCTCATCGGCGTGAGCCGGCATGCCCTGGCGGCGAGCGCGGAGGAAATGGACGTCATCGCGGAGGCGTGGCAGGCACAGACCCTCGCCCGCGCGATCGGCCATCAGTTGGTGTTGAGGGGCCCGAAGGAACTGCGAGGCGAGGCGCGGGATCTGCGCGATCTGCGGGAGCTGTACGGGGAGGGAGGGGGCGGCTGTGTCCCGCCGGAGATACCGGGGCTCGGCGCCGGAGCGATACGGGCGCTTCAGCTCTCGGGGGTACGGGATGTACGGGCGGCGCTGACCGGACTCGGCGTCCTGCTGGGCGAGGTGGGCATCGCGCTGGTCGCGGTGGCGTGTGCGACGGAGGAGGAGGCTCTGTACTGGCAGTGCATCGAAGCGATCGACGCGGCGGACGAGTCGAACGACCGGGTGGGTGGGATGCTGCGGCGGCTCCTCACGCAGGAGCGTGAGGAGGAACGGGTGAGGGAGCAGGAGCGGAACCGGGAGGAGGAGCGGGTCTGGCCGAGCGAGTGGCGGCGCGAGCGCGGGTGGGACGGGACGCCGGCCGGAGGACGTGACCGGGGACGCGCCGGGGATCACCTCCCGGACCGGATTCCGGACCGAGTTCCGGACCGAGTTCCGGACCGGATTCCGGATCGCGTCCCGGACTGCGTGCCGGACCGCGTCGGGGACCGGGGTGTGGACCACGGAGGGGATCACGGACGGGAGCGGAGCAGAGGGCGCGGCCGGGAGGAGGCGGCCGACTCGCCGGTGGGACCCCTCTGACGGGGGACACCGGAGAGGGCACCGGGCACGAAGGTGCAGGATGGAGCCATGGATCTGCGCATCTTCACCGAGCCCCAGCAAGGGGCGAGCTACGACACACTGCTGACCGTGGCCAAGGCCACCGAGGATCTGGGTTTCGACGCCTTCTTCCGGTCCGACCACTATCTGCGGATGGGTTCCGTGGACGGTCTGCCCGGACCGACGGACGCCTGGATCACCCTGGCCGGGCTGGCCCGGGAGACCAAGCGGATCCGGCTGGGCACCTTGATGACGGCCGGTACGTTCCGCCTCCCGGGCGTCCTGGCCATCCAGGTCGCCCAGGTCGACCAGATGTCCGGCGGCCGGGTCGAACTGGGCCTGGGAGCGGGCTGGTTCGAGGAGGAGCACAAGGCGTACGGGATCCCCTTCCCCAAGGAGAAGTTCGCCCGGCTGGAGGAGCAGCTCGCCGTCGTGACGGGGCTGTGGGCCACCGAGGTCGGCGAGACCTTCTCGTACGACGGCACGTACTACCAGCTCACCGACTCACCCGCGCTGCCCAAGCCCGCGCAGCGCAAGGTGCCGGTGCTGATCGGCGGGCACGGGGCGACGCGTACGCCCCGGCTCACCGCTCAGTACGCCGACGAGTTCAACATCCCCTTCGCCTCCGTCGAGGACACCGAGCGGCAGTTCGGCCGGGTGCGGGCGGCGGCCGAGAAGGAGGGGCGCGCCGCGGACGATCTCGTGTACTCGAACGCGCTGGTCGTCTGTGTGGGCAAGGACGACGCCGAGGTGGCCCGTCGGGCCGCCGCGCTCGGACGCGAGGTGGAGGAGCTGAAGGCGAACGGGCTGGCGGGCTCGCCCGCCGAGGTGGTCGACAAGATCGGCCGGTACGCCGCGGTCGGGTCCTCGCGGATCTATCTCCAGATGATGGATCTGGACGATCTCGACCACCTGGAACTGATCTCCTCGCAGGTCCAGTCGCAGTTGAGCTGACCCACCCGTACACCCGGCCCCCCCGGCCGGCGCGGTCGGCCGGGGCATGGTGGGGCGCGGCCGGCCCGGTGCGTCCGGCCCGCCCGACCTCGCCGAGCGTCCGCCGTCCCCGAAGTTCCGGAGCCGCCGTGAAGCCCGCCCGTACCCTCGCCGCCGCCCTCGCCGAGGGGACCGTCGTCCTCGACGGAGGTCTCTCCAACCAGCTCAGGGCGCAGGGCTGCGACCTGTCCGACGAACTGTGGTCCGCGCGGCTCCTCGTCGACAGCCCCGAACAGATCGAGGCCGCCCACGCCGCGTATGTGCGCGCGGGCGCGCAGGTGCTCATCACCTCCAGCTATCAGGCGACGTACGAGGGGTTCGCGCGGCGCGGCGTGGGGAGGGACGAGGCGAGCGCGCTGCTGGCCCGCAGCGTGGAGCTGGCGCGCCACGCGGCCGAGGTGGAGCCGCGCGAGGTATGGGTGGCCGCCTCGGTCGGCCCGTACGGGGCGATGCTCGCGGACGGCGGCGAGTACCGGGGACGGTACGGGCTCTCGGTGGCGGAGCTGGAGCGCTTCCACCGGCCGAGGATCGAGACCCTCGCGGCGGCCGGCCCCGATGTGCTGGCGCTGGAGACGGTGCCGGACACCGACGAGGCGCGGGCGCTGCTGCGCGCCGTCGAAGGGTGCGGGGTGCCGGTGTGGCTCTCGTACTCCATCGCGGGGGAGTACACCCGGGCCGGTCAGCCGCTCGCCGACGCCTTCGCCCTGGCGGCGGGGAACGCGTCGGTGATCGCGGTGGGCGTCAACTGCTGCGAGCCGGGGGACACCGACCGCGCCGTGGAGATCGCCGCCGAGGTGACGGGGAAGCCCGTCGTGGTCTATCCGAACAGCGGCGAGGAGTGGGACGCCGTCGCGCGGGGCTGGCGCGGACAACCGGCGTTCGACCCGTCCCGGGTGCGCTCCTGGCAGTCGGCGGGCGCCCGGCTGGTGGGCGGCTGCTGCCGGGTCGGCCCGGCGGAGATCGCCGCGCTCGCCGGCCACACCGGACACTGACGGCCGCGCGGAAAACCCCTCGTGGTGGCGGGCCCGCCGGGCAATACTCGATCAGGTGTTCCTGACGATCAGTACCACCGGTACCCCGGAACGCCCCGCGACCGACCTCGGGTTTCTGCTGCACAAGCATCCCGACCGGGCGCAGGCGTTCTCCACGGCGCATGGCACCGCCCATGTGCTCTATCCCGAGGCGTCCGCCGAGCGCTGCACGGCGGCCCTGCTGCTGGAGATCGATCCGGTGGCCCTGGTGCGACGCGGCAAGGGGAAGGGCCGGGGCGGCGCCCCCGACGCGGCGCTCGCGCAGTATGTCAACGACCGTCCGTACGCGGCCTCCTCGCTGCTCGCGGTGGCGCTGGCCACGGTGTTCAAGAGCGCGTTGCGCGGTGTCTGCGCCGCGCGTCCGGAGCGGGCCGCGAGCCCGCTGCCCCTGCGCGTCGAGATCCCCGCGGTCCCCGCGCGCGGCGGCGCCGAGCTGGTCGGCCGGCTCTTCGGACCGCTGGGCTGGGCCTCGGTGGAGGCGCGGCCGGTGGCGCTGGACGAGCGGTTCCCGCAGTGGGGCAACTCCCGCTACGTACAGCTCGTCCTGGAGGGCGAACTGCGGCTCGCCGACGCGCTGCGCCACCTCTACGTACTGCTGCCGGTGCTCGACGGCGCCAAGCACTACTGGGTCGCGCCCGACGAGGTCGACAAGCTGCTGCGGGCGGGCGACGGCTGGCTGGCCGACCACCCCGAGCGGAAGCTGATCACCACCCGTTATCTGGCCCGCCGCCGGGGGCTGACCCAGGAGGCCATGAACCGGCTCGAACTGGTCAGGCTCGCGGAGACCGACGACATCGAGGTCGAGGCGCTCGACAACGCGATCGGGACGGAGGCGCCCACCGAGGCGCCCGCCGAAGCGCCTGCCGGGGCCTCCGAGATCTCCGAGACCTCCGGGACCTCTGGGACTTCCGTGGGGACGGGGCACGGCGACGGGATCGCGGCCACACCCTCGCTCGCCGAATCGCGGCGCGCCGCGATCCTGGCCGCCCTCCGCGAGGCGGGCGCGGGCACCGTCCTCGACCTGGGATGCGGCCAGGGGCAGCTTGTCCAGGCGCTGCTGAAGGACGCGCGGTTCACCCGCGTCGTCGGTGTGGACGTGTCCGTACGGGCGCTGACCGTCGCCGCACGCCGGCTCAAGCTGGACCGCCTGGGAGAGCGCCAGGCGGAGCGTGTCTCACTCGTCCAGGGTGCTCTCACGTACACGGACAAGCGGCTCGCGGGATATGACGCGGCCGTACTGAGCGAGGTCGTCGAGCATGTGGACCCGCCACGCCTGCCCGCGCTGGAGTACGCGGTGTTCGCCGCCGCCCGGCCGCGCACGGTCGTCGTCACCACACCGAACGTCGAGTACAACGTGCGCTGGGAGACGCTTCCCGCCGGGCATGTGCGCCACAGCGACCACCGCTTCGAGTGGACCAGGGCGGAGTTCCGCTCCTGGGCCGAGAAGGTGGGACGACGCCATGGTTACGGGGTGAGCTATGTGGCCGTCGGGGACGACGACCCGGAGGTGGGGCCGCCCACACAGATGGCCGTCTTCGCCGCCGGCGCGACCAGCGGGACACACGAGGCACAGGGGACGCGGGACATGCACGAGACGTACGAGAAGGAGGGGAGGACCGGATGACCGGCGAGAACAACAGGTCCGTCGAGCAGGGGAACCACCGGAACGGGAACGGCGCCGGGGCCACCCCCTCCGACCGCGTCCGCGGGCCCCGTCTTCTGCCCGTGCCCGACCTCTCCCTCGTCGTGCTGATCGGCGCCACCGGATCCGGCAAGTCCACCTTCGCCCGCGACCGGTTCAAGCCGACCGAGATCGTTTCCTCGGACGTCTGCCGCGGTCTGGTCGCCGACGACGAGAACGACCAGAGCGCGAGCGGCGACGCCTTCGACGTACTCCACTACATCGTCGGCAAGCGCCTCGCGGCCGGCCGGCTCACCGTGGTCGACGCCACGAACGTGCAGGCCGACAGCCGCCGCCGACTCGTACGGCTCGCCCGCGAACACGATGTGCCACCCGTCGCGATCGTGCTCGACCTGCCGGAAGAGGTGTGCGCCGCGCGCAACGCGGCCCGCCCCGAGCGTGTGGGGGTACCCCGCCGGGTGATCAGGCGTCACCGAGGCGAGCTGCGCCGTTCGCTGCGCGGACTGGAGCGGGAGGGCTTCCGCACGGTGCACGTCCTGCGCGGCGAACGCGAGGTGGCGGGCGCCGAGGTCGTCCTCGAACGCCGGAACAGCGACCTCCGTCACCTCACCGGCCCCTTCGACATCATCGGTGACATCCACGGCTGCCGTTCCGAGCTGGAGACCCTGCTCTCCGCGCTCGGTTACGCCGACGGTGTCCACCCGGACGGACGTACGGCCGTCTTCGTCGGCGACCTCGTCGACCGGGGCCCCGACAGCCCCGGGGTGCTGCGCCGGGTGATGGACATGGTCGGGGCGGGCAGCGCGCTGTGTGTCTCCGGCAACCACGAGAACAAGCTCGGACGCCGGCTCCGGGGTGGAAAGGTCCAGCTCACACATGGACTCGCGGAGACCGTCGAGCAGTTGGGGAAGGAGGACGACGCGTTCCTCGCGCGCGTCGGGGAGTTCATCGACGGGCTCGTCAGCCACTACGTACTGGACGGCGGCACGCTGGTGGTCTGCCATGCCGGGCTGCCCGAGAAGTACCACGGCCGCGCCTCGGGCCGGGTCCGCGCGCACGCCCTCTACGGCGACACCACAGGAGAGACCGACGCGTTCGGCCTGCCCGTGCGCTACCCGTGGGCCGAGGAGTACCGGGGCCGGGCCGCTGTGGTCTACGGCCACACCCCCGTACCGAACACCTCATGGCTCAACAACACCCTCTGCCTGGACACCGGGGCGGTCTTCGGCGGCAGGCTGACCGCGCTGCGCTGGCCCGAGGGCGAGCTGGTCGACGTACCGGCCGAGCGGGTCTGGTACGAACCGGCCAAGCCGCTCACCACCGAGGCACCCGGTGGCCGGGAGGGCCGGCCGCTGGACCTCGCCGACGTACAGGGCCGGCGGACTGTGGAGACCCGCCACATGGCGCGCCTCGCCGTACGGGAGGAGAACGCGGCGGCGGCCCTGGAGGTCATGAGCCGCTTCGCGGTCGACCCGCGGCTGCTCGCCTATCTGCCGCCCACCATGGCGCCGACCGCCACGTCCGCCGAGGAGGGTTTCCTGGAACACCCGGCCGAGGCGTTCGCGCAGTACGCGGCGGACGGTGTCGCCCGGGTCGTGTGCGAGGAGAAGCACATGGGCTCCCGGGCGGTCGTCCTGCTCTGCGAGGACGCGGCGGTGGCCGAGGCGCGGTTCGGGGCGCGCGGCGCCACGGGCGCGCTGCACACCCGGACCGGACGGCCGTTCTTCGACGACCCGGCGGTCACCGAGGAGATCCTCGGCCGGCTGCGGACCGCCGTGACCGCCGCAGGTCTCTGGCGAGAACTGGACACGGACTGGCTTCTCCTGGACGCCGAGCTGATGCCCTGGTCCCTGAAGGCGACCGGTCTGCTGCGTACCCAGTACGCGGCGGTGGGGGCCGCGGCGGGCGCGGCGTTCCCCGCGGTCACCGGCGCCCTCGAAGCCGCCGTGGCCCGGGGCGTGCCGGCGGGCGGGCTGCTGGCGGCCCAGCGTGAACGGGCCGCCGACGCCGCCGCGTTCACCGAGGCGTACCGGCGGTACTGCTGGACCACGGACGGTCTGGACGGGGTGCGTCTGGCGCCGTTCCAGCTGCTGGCCGGGCGGGGCCGCAACCTCGCCGGGGTGCCGCACGACCGGCAGTTGGCCTGGCTGGACCGGCTGGTCGAGCACGACCCGGCCGGGCTCCTCCGAACCACCCGGCGGCTGCTGGTCGAGACGGGCGACCCGGACTCGGTGCGCGCCGGTGTCGACTGGTGGCTGGAGATGACGGAGCGCGGCGGCGAAGGCATGGTCGTCAAGCCCCTCCAGGCGCTGGTCAAGGACGCCAAGGGGCGGCTGCTCCAGCCTGGGATCAAGGTCCGGGGCCGTGAGTACCTGCGGATCATCTACGGTCCCGAGTACACCCGGCCGGAGAATCTGGCGCGGCTGCGCGGCCGGTTCCTCGGCCACAAGCGCTCGCTGGCGCTCAGGGAGTACGCCCTCGGTCTCGAAGCCCTGGACCGGCTGGCCGACGGCGAACCGCTGTGGCGGATCCACGAAGCGGTCTTCGCGGTACTGGCCCTGGAGTCGGAACCGGTGGACCCAAGGCTCTGACCTGCGGTCGCGCGGGTTTTCCACAGAGAGGGGGAGGCGCTGTCAGTGCCTCCCCCTACGGTGTTTCCCAAGAGCGGGGACGAACGCTTCTATCACGTTCGCCGCCGTCCTGAAATCGATCCTGTCATTCCGGCGGTAACGGGAGGTTTTGAGGAGCATCATGGTCGAGTTGACGGGGCTGTGACGAGGTCCTAACGTTTCGTCCCCGTCAGTTGACCGACAGTCAAAAACTTTACTGTCAGGGCGACTTGGCGCATAACGACCGCACTGCGTGGCGGCTGTTACCGGTGTGACGGCTGTCCGGAACACGCAATTCTCACGGGGGTGAGTATGAGTCTTTTCGAACGTAATCGTTCCTTCCTTGATGCCCTCACCCCCCAGGACCGTGCCGCGCTGCTGGCACTCGGCTCACGCCGCGTCTACGCCCCGGGCGAGGTGATGCTCAGGGAGCGGGACACGACCACCTTCGTCCTGGCGCTGCGCTCGGGCTGGTCCGTCGTCTCCGTCGACACCGACCGGGGCGCCCGGCTCATCCTCGCGCTGCGCGGCGCGGGCGAAGTGGTGGGTGATCTGGCCGCGTTCGACCAGGGGCCGCGCAGCGCGACCGTCACCGCGCTCGGCCGGGTGGACGCCACGGTCGTCTCCGGCGAGCGGTTCCGCAGCTTCCTCGCCGCGCGCCCGCACGCCACCTCACTGATCATGCGCCAGCTCAGCGCCCGGCTGCGCAGCTCCGACGTCGAACGCCGCTCGCTGGCCTCCGGCTCGGTCCTGCAACGTCTCGCCGCCCGGCTGGTGGAGCTGACGGAACGGGTCGGACGCACCGGCGGCGACGGCACCGTGGTCGAACTGCCGCTGCCCCAGCACGACCTGGCGGCGGCCATCGGCGCCACCAGGGAAGCCGTCGCCAAGGCGCTGCGCCTGCTGCGGGAGCAGGACGTCGTACGGACGGGCAACCGGCGGCTCATGGTCACGGACATACAGGTGCTGCGTCTGCTCGCCGACGGGCGGCAGGCGCAGCGGACTCGTGGGGAACGGCCGGAGAAAACTCCTCCGGCTGTGTAAACGGCTACACCGCCCGCCGCGTTTCGCGGCCAGGCTTGATCTGTCACCACAGCACAGGGGGAACAGTGAGCAGTGTGGGAGCGGTCAGCAGACTGGTGGTCTTCGGCGATGTCAGTGGCTCGGGCACGCTGGGGATGGAAGCCAAGAAGCGGATGCGGAACGCCCTGTACGGCGCGTTCGACGAGGCGTTCGCCGCCGTGGACATCGATCCGCGCGGCCGACACCAGGAGGACCGCGGGGACGGCATCCTCACCGCGCTCGACCCGGGCACACCGTCGTCCCTGATGGTCGGGGGCTGGCTCGAAGCGCTGTACCAGTACCTGCGCGAGCACAACGAGGGAAGCGCCCAGCGGCTTCGGCTGCGGATCGGGATGAACGCGGGCCCCGTCTTCGACGACGGCAGGGGGCTGGTGGGCCGGGCGGTGGACCTCGCCTGCCGGCTCTGCGACAGCCCGACGGCCAAGCGGACCATGGCGGACGCCGCCGGGTTCGATCTGCTGCTGGTCGTCTCCGACTGGCTGTACGTGAACGTGGTGGCGGAAGGCGGGCGCCAGGTGGAGCCCGAGCACTATGTCAGGACACGGGTCCGGTTCAAGGAGACGGACGAGACCGCGTGGTTACACATCCCGCGGTTACCCGCGTCCGCGCTCTCCGGCCTGACGGGACCGCCCGACGAGGGCGCCCCTCCGGACGGCGGGGGCGCGGCGCGGCACCAGACCGGCGGTGGGCCGACACCGGGGGACGGCCCACCGCCTCCTTCCACAGGGAGGGTCATCACCGCCCAGGGTGACCTCCAGTACTTCGAGAACAACGTGATCCATGGATTCACCGGCATCCGCAAGAGCCAGGGCACCGCCGCTCCCGAGCCGGGTGAGCCCGCATGAGCGACCAGGACGAGGCGCCGGACGCACCGGATCCCCAGGACGAGTCCGAGGACCGGTCGCCCGAGAGGAACGCGGCGGACAAGCGGTCCGACAAGAAGGCCGACAAGCCCGAGAAGGGCGCCGACCGGCGCACGCAGGGCGAAGGCCCCGAACCCCCCGAACCCAACCCCTTCGACCAGGCGGGCCGCAACCCGCTCGGCGGCTCCGGCGGTACGGGCGGCTCCGGTACGGCGCACGCGGCGCTCCAGACCTTCGCGGCAGGCAAGACGGGACGCGCCATCGGCTTCGGCGCCGACGGCCAGTACTACGAAGGCAACACCTTCATCGGCCAGCTCGGCATCGGCGGCGGACACGCCATGGTCCAGGGGCCCGTCCCGCCCGAGGAGCTGACCCGCCTCATCGGTGTGTACTGCGAGGCCCCCGACTACGCGGAGATGGAGAAGCGGCTGCGCAAGCACGGACTGCTGGTGCTCTGCGGGGAGCACCACAGCGGCCGTACGGCGACGGCGCTCTCCCTGCTCGCGGGCGTGGCGGGGGACAAGGTCACCCGGCTCGATCCGGGCGTCAAGGTCCACGAGATCGAGGAGATCCAGCCGGGGTACGGCCATCTCCTGGCGATCGAGTCCGAGGACACCGGATGGCAGGAGACCGAGCAGGTCAACGGCCGCACCAGGACCCGCGTCCGGCGGGCCGGTCTCACCGAACTGCACCTCGACGGCCTGCGGAGCAGACTCGTCAAGGCGGGCGCCTTCGGCGTGCTGGTCGTGGAGAACGGCGAACTGGCCGACCGGCTGCTGCGCGGCCGGTACGGAGTGGTCTGCGCCTCGCCGCACTCGGAGAAGGTCCTCCTCCAACACCTGCGGGTCCTCCTGGCGGACGCGGACGAAGGTGCCCTGGACGAGGCCCTGGCGCTCGCCGCGGGCCAGGACGTCACCGACGCGCTCGGCCTGGACGAGCTGAGGCCCGGCGAGGCGGCCCGGCTCGCCGACCATCTCGCCCGGCGTCAGCAGGCGGAACTGACGCACCGTCAACTTTTGTCCGACTGTTCGACCTTCGTCGACGCGCAGGCACGGACCTGGTTCGCGGGCGCGGACCGGCCCGGCACCCTGCCCGAGGCCCTGCCCACACTGAGCGCCGCCGCCTTCCGTATCGCCGTCGCCGTCTTCAACGGCTCCCCGTACAGCCTCACCGCGGAGGCCGGCGAACAGCTCGCCTGGGAGCTGGCGGTCACGCTCGACCCCGGCACCCCCACCGGCCGCCGGCTCTTCGGCACCCACGCCGAGGTCAGGCCGGTCGCCGCCAGATCCGTCCTCCAGGACGGCGAGCTGGACCTCGGCGACGCCCAGGTGCCGGTACGGGTCGTCCGCTTCCAGGGCCAGGCGTTGGCGACCGCCGTACTGCGGGAGGTCTGGCACGGCTACCACAACGCGCGCGGCCCCCTCGTCCGCTGGCTGCGGACCCTGTGCGACGACCCCCGGCCCGTCCTGTGGGTACGGGCGTCCATCGCCACCGGGGTGCTGTGCTCCTGGGACCTGCCCTATGTCTCCGGCGAGCTGGTCGTCCCCATGGCCTCCTCCGACAGTCCCGTCCAGCGGATGTCGGCGGCGACCGCCCTGGCGGAGGCGGCGCGTGAGCCCTCCGTACAGCCCGCCGTCGCCGCGCTGCTCAAGGACTGGGCGAAGAGTGGCCACGAGGAGCTGCTGACCACCGCGGTCCTGGCGCACGGCTACGGGATGGCGGCCGGATCCGTCACCGCGTCGCTCGACGCCCTGGCCAAGGTGGCCGTCCGCGCGCACGACGACACCGACTCCGCCCACGACACGGACATCCTGTCCGACGCGTCGTTCAGCGTCACCCGGCTGCTGGCCGGACCGGAGCCGGAGACCGTCGTCCGCCGCCTCGACGCCTGGCTGCGCGACACCCGGCGGGGCCCCGCCACCCTCGCCCTGCTGACCGTGATCCGCGCGCTGCGCACCCGTACCACCTTCCTGTGGGGCCTCCAGGACATGCCCGCACTCGAAGCGCACGCCAAACGGATGCTGCTCTCCGCCCTGCTGGAGACCCGTCCCGAACTGGCCGGACGGCTGGCCTCCCTGGTGCGGCGCACACTCGCCACCCCGCGCGCCGGCGCCGCGACCCAGGACGCCCTCGCCCTCCTGCTGCGCCAGGCCGCCGCGGACACCCACCAGTTGGAACTCGTCCGCCGCTTCCTGGTCCGGCTGGCCGAGGAGCGCAGGGACCGCGACCGGCTGCGCCATCTGCTGGCGCGGCTGGTCAAGGACCCGGACGAACCGTTGGACAAGACCGCCGCCCGCACGATGTGGGACGCGGTGGGAGAGGGGGCCGAAGCATGAGCCCGTCACCGTACGAAGAGCGATCCGCCGAGGGGAACCGTGACCGCCGTGGCGAACAGCAGTACGCGCAGTGGCTGCACGAGGAGGCGCCCCGGCGCGCCGGTGAACGACCGGCCGGCCAACAGCGCCCCGCAGTCCGGCGCGAAGGGGAGCGACGGTACGGGGAGCAGCGGTACGCCGAGCGCCGCCCCGACCAGGCGGTACCGGAAGGGCGGGGCCCGGGGATGACGGAGCAGCCGGTGACCGAGGACGAGGTGGACCAGTACCGGGACATCCCCGCCGGCCCGCTGGTACGTGAGCGCAAGCCGCCCTACCGGCGCGAGAGCGGCCAGATCGCCGCCGTACTGCTGTACCAGAACGGCGGGCACAGCGTGGTGTGGCCCGACCGCCGCGACGACTTCGACAAACCCAGACTCAGGGCCCCGTACACCGTGTTCGAGGTGCTCCTCGGGCGGAACGTGACCTCGTTCGAGCTGGCCCTGCCCGCCGCGGGCGACGCCCAGTTCTTCGACGCCAGGGCCGAGGTGCACTGGGAGGTCGAGGAGCCGCACACCGTCGTCATGAAGCGCGTCTGGGACGTACGCGAACTGCTCCACGGCGAACTCCTCCTCGCGCTGCGCCAGCTCTCCCGCCGCTTCCGGCTCACGGACGCCCAGCGCGCCGACGAGGCCGTCCAGGAGGAGCTGGCCAAGGGCCGTATCGACCTGGGCCGCGATCTCGGACTGCGGCTGCGCATCCACGTGTTCATCGATCTCAGCGACGTCGTCCGCCAGCGCAAGAGCGAACGCGACGACATCGACTTCGACATGACCAGGGACGAGGCGCAGGCCGAGGCGGACCGCCGCAAGGAGGCGATGGAACGCAGGCTCGTCAGGGAGCGCGCCGCCGAACTCGAAGCGGTGCTCCGCCGCGGCCAGGAGGCCGAGATCATCCACCTCATGGCGCGCAACCCCGCCAAGGAGTGGGAGATCCGCGAGGCCATCAGGGAGCAGAAGCGCGAGGGACAGACCGACCTCATCAACCTCTTCAACCGGCTGCTCGACACCGGACACCTCGAACGCCATGACATCGGCGACCAGATGTTCGAAACGCTGCGGCTGCTCCGGGAGAGCGGAGGCGCGGTGATCGGCGGCGTCGCCGACCAGGTGCTGCTCGGACAGCGGCCGAGGCGCGAGCTGGAGGAGGGCCCCGCCCGCCGTCGGCGCGAGGAGCCCCACGGAGCCGGCCGGGCGGACGACGGGGACGGCTTCCCCGAGGACCGGCGCGGCGGCCACCGCGACGACCGGGAGAACGGCTACGGGGACGACCGCGGCGAACCGGACCGGCCCCCGTGGGACGACGAACCGCGGGTCTACCGGCCGACCAGGGTCGAATCGTCCGCGGAACGCGACCGCGACGCGCGCCGCGAGCGCGCCGACCGGGGCGACGAGCACGGCAGCGCGCGGCGCGGCTCCAGGCCCAGCGCCGACTTCGACGACTGGGGGGACGAATGAGCAGCGGAGTCCCGGCCTTAGGGCCGGACGGAGCCGAGAGCGCCGACGTCAGATATCTGGCCGAGCGGCTGGTCGTCTCGGTCCGCGAGGACATCGGCAGGGCCGACACGAAGGCCGCGATCCTGCTCTCCGGGGCCATCGCCTTCTGCGCGGTCGCCTTCACCAAGGACGGACTGCACCAGCCCCTCGCCCCGGTACGGATCTCCCTGCTCTCCGCCGGCGGGATCCTCTGCGTGGCCGGACTGCTCATGCTCATAGCGGTCGTCCTGCCCCGCACCCGGATAGGGGCGGAGAACACCTTCCTGCGCGACCTCCTCGCCGGGACCCCGTCCGACGAACTGCTGGTCCGGCTGAACACGACAGGCGAGGACGTCGTGGGCTGGCTGCTGAGCCAGGCCACCGTGCACGCCGCCGTCCTGGCCGCCAAGTACCGCTGGCTGCGCATGGGGGGCTGCTCCCTGATGCTCGGCGCGGTGCTGGTCCTACTGAGTGAGCTGTGGTGAGAGACGATGCACATGAGAGACACAACCAGCGCGGCCCGTCCGGCCGCGGCGAGACGACTGGCCGGCGTCCTGCTCGCCCTGGGAGGACTGATCGCCGTCACCGGCGCGGCCCCGGGCCAGGCCGCCGGTGCGCCCGGCCGGACGGCCGCGGTGACCGAAGGGGCCGACCCCATCGACTTCGCCGTGGTCGTCGACCAGTCGGACAGCCTCTCCGAGGAGGACCTGAACCGCGAGGTGGAGGCCGCCGCGCTGATCGCCCAAGGTGAGATCTCGGACCGCTCACGCGCCACCGTCATCGGCTTCGGCAGCTCCGAGAAGAGCGGCCAGACCCCGGTGGACGAGGTGTGCCCGCCGACCGTCGTCAACTCCTCGGGACGCTCGTACCTGAACGGCTGCGTCAAGGAACTCTCCCGCCGCGACGCCCGGATGGGCCCGGGCACCGACTTCCCGGCCGCCCTGCGCCAGGCGCTCACCCGGCTCACCGAGAAGGGCGCGCCCGACGCGCCGAAGGTGATCTTCCTGCTCACCGACGGCAAGCTCGACGTCCGCGACAGCCCGGAGTACGGAGCCGACGCGGCCGGCCGGCAGGCCGACGCCGCCCGCCAGCTCACCGAACAGCTCGCCCGCGCCCGCGAGGAGTCCGTACAGATCTGGCCGCTCGGCTTCGGCGACGCCATCGACCGGGACGCGCTCAGGAAGATGGCGGAGGGCGGCTTCCGCAACGGCTGCGCCGAACTGCCCTCGGCCACCCCGCGGCCGAGGGTCGTCGACAGCGCCGCCGGGATCGACAAGGCGCTCCAGGAGACCTTCGCCGCAGCCCGCTGCGCCCAGGTCGTCCAGGGCACGGAGGGCAAGCCGCCCACCGATCTGTACGTGACCATCCCCAAGATCGCCACGGACGGTTCGATCACGGTCAGCAAACACGATCCGAAGGTGAGCGCGACCTACTACGACCCGCGCGGCCGGAAGGTCGTCACCGACGGGTCGTTCGACGGCTCGACCTTCGAGGTCACCGGCCAGAGCGGGCCGGTGGAGGCGCTGCGGGTGAAGAATCCGCGCCCCGGACGCTGGCGGGTCCATCTGGAGGCGCCGGAGGGACACCGGGAGCGTGTCGTCGCCGTACGCGCCATCTGGCAGGGGCAGTTGCGCTCCTCCGTCATCCTCGACCCCGCGTCCCCCCGCCCCGGGGAGAAGACCTCCGTCGAGGTACGGATGCAGACCCGGCGCGGCGTCGTCCTCGACGACCCGGGCGAGCTGAAGGGCATCACGGTCTCGGCCCGGCTCACGGGCAGCGGCTTCGAACCGGTGTCCGTGCCGCTCGCGGACGACGGCAGGGCGCCCGACGCGCACGCGGGGGACGTCCGGTTCACCGGGACGCTGACCGTACCGTCCACCGCCGACGGTGACCTCGCGCTGACCGCCGAGATGGCGGCGCCCGGGGTCACGGGCGACCACCGGCCGTTCAACGCGCGCATCACCTCGGAGCCGCCGCCGGTCACCGCGTCGCTGACCGTCGAGCGGGACACCGTGCACCCGGGCGGGAGCGTCGAAGGCGTCCTGAAGGTGGACAACAAGGCCGAGGAGACGCGTACGGTACGGCTCGCCCTCGCCGACCTGCCGCCGGGCAAGGAGCTGACGATCAGCCCCGCCGAGGTGGAGATCGCCGCGGGCACCGCCAAGAGCGTCCCCTTCCGGGTCAGGATCGGCTCCGGTACGGCCCCCGGTGAGATCGGCGCCCGGATCACGGCCGCCGACACCGCCGACGGCGGCCGCGTCCTCGACAACACGTTCCTGGAGGTCGACGTCGACCCCGTGCCCACCTGGTGGGACCGGCTGTGGTGGGCCGTCGCCCTGGCGGGCGGCGTGCTGCTGGCCCTCGCCGTGTTCCTGGGGGTGCGGTACGCGGCGCGGCGGCGGCGCCGCGATCTCGTCGGCGTGAAGCTGGAGTTGCGCGGCGAGGGGGTACGCCCCGACGAACTGACCGTACGGACGGGACAGAGCCCCGGCGGCGTGTTCCCCTTCGTGATCGACCGGGCCCGGGGCGCGGCACCCTCGCTCCAGCGCGGCGGACCGGGCGCGGCGGCCTCCTACCGGCTGCGGCGCACCGCGGCCGGGGAGTTCCTGCTCAAGCCACCGGAGGGCCGTGAGCGCGCCCTGCGGCCGGAGGAGCCCACCACGCTGGGCGACGGACTGGAGCTGGTGGTCCACGACCGGCGCGCGGCCACCGGCCGGGGACGCGGCGACCGTGACCGGACCCGGGGCGGCAGGGGATCCCGCACCGGTGGCAGGGACAGGGACAGGGACAGGGACAGGGACCGCACCGGGTTCCGGGGCGGGTTCCGGGGCAGGAACCGCGACCGCGACCGGGGCGGGGACCGCGACAGCAGCCGCGTCAGGCCGCCCCGTACGCCCGCCGGGGGAGAGAACGCGCCGCCCGGTGACGGCGGTGGCGCGCCGTCCGGTGAGGGGGAGCGGCGGGCGGGCGCGAGCCGGTTCGACCCGAATTTCTGAGTTCTGAGTTCTGAGTGACGACGGGCCGTCGTCGCGTCGCGCCGACCGCCCAAACGGCGACGACATAAATATCAAACAACCCCAGCAGCTGGAGG
>NZ_JBHZDA010000052.1:0-28123 GCF_042755665.1 Streptomyces sp. NPDC059142 | reverse complement strand
CGGGGGGGCGCGGCGGGCGGGGGGGGGGGGGGGCGGGGCGGGCGGGCGCGCATACATAGTTTATTTCTTTTTTATTTTTTGGGTGGCCGGCGGGGCGGTCGGGGGGCGGCGCCCCCCCCCCTACGGGAGACGACATGAAGATCTACCAGCCCATGCTGTTCGTCGGTCTGGGCGGCACCGGAGCCAGAATCGGCGCCGAGCTGGAACGCGGACTGCGCCGGGAACTGTGCGGACCCGACGGGACGAAACTGGTGTCGGACGGCCGACGGGCCCCCTTCCAGCTTCCGGACTGCCTCCAGTTCGTGTACGCCGACTTCAGCGAGTCCGAGCTGAACCGGCTGCCGCACCTCAGCGCCAAGGGCACCGAGGCGGCTGCGTACGCCCGTACCGCGCGCGTGATCCACGACCTGCTGCCCGCCAACTACGACAGTTCGCCCGAGGTGACCCGCATGCTGCGGGTCGCCCTGCACGACGAGACCCACGACTGGCTGCCGTCCCAGGAGCGGCAGCCACGCGTGGCGCCGCTCCACACCGGCGCGGGACAGCTCCCCACGGTGGGCCGTGCCGCGCTCTTCGCGACCCTGCGCAGCGGACTGGAACCGGTGCTGCGCCAACTCCGCGCCGCCATCGGCACCATCTCGGGATCGGCGGGCGATCTGCGCGAGATGGGCGGCCGGCAGATCCGCGGCTGCGACGTGTTCGTGGCGTTCTCCGTGGCGGGCGGCACCGGCGCCGGTATCTTCTACGACTTCCTCCACCTCATCGGGCACGAGTTCCGCAAGTCCAAGGTGCCCGGGGTGAAGATCTATCCGCTGGTGGTCATGCCCTCGGCGTTCACGCCCGAGGCGGGCGGCGGCCGGGAGGCGGAGCTGAACTCGGCCCGCGCGCTGGTGGACCTCTCCCGGCTGGTCGACGACCAGAACGTGCCCGACGCGCAGGCCGACTTCGGCGACGTCGGACAGCGCGGTGTGCTCGGCGTCCGCTACCCGGGGGACGGCTATGTCGCGCTGCGCCCCTCGACCGTGCAGACCGCGTTCCTCTTCAGCCGGCCCTCCGGTATCCGGCCCGAGGACCTGCGCCGGTCCATCACCGCGATGGTGCTCTCCCTGATCGGCACCGAACTCGGCGAGGAGACCGCCCAGGGACGCGCGGAGGGCGACCACCAGTCGTTCGCCGCCGGGTTCGTCAACAAGAGCGTCGAGCGCTCCACCCCGTCCCGCTCCGGAATCGGCTACCGGGGCATGTCCACGAGCCTGGCCGCCTCGCTCACCGTCCCCGTCGACGACCTCGCGGAGATCGTCGCGGGACGGCTGCTGGCCCAGGCCGTACGGGGAATGACCGAGGACGCCCGGCGCCACGACGAGGACGGCACCCAGCTCGTCAGGGACCTCTTCGACCGGTCGGGCATCGGACGGCTGTGGACCCGCGAGGCGCCCGAGGTGCCCGCGCCCGACCCGCTCCCCAAGGGCAGCCGGGCGATCGGCCAGGCGCTGCGCGACCGGATCGGTGACATGGAGGACGGTCTCGGCCGGCTCGACCGGGAGCTGGACCGGGAGATCCCCCGGCTCGTGGAGGACTTCAAGCCCGGCACCGGCGCCCGCGAACTGCTCGGCCTGCTCGGCCCGTTCCGGCTCGAACGGGTGATCGCCGGGCTGCCGGGCCATCCGCAGCGCCCGGCCGAGGCCGGATTCGCCGGGATGCTGGACAACCGGAAGAACGACCCGGAGCGCCCCGAGGGCGTCGAGCCCTCCGCGCCGCCGATCCCCCGGATCAAGGGCTCGGTGGGCGGCATGGTGCCGGCCCGCTGGGGCGACCCCGACGTCCAGGAGGCGGTGGACGAGCAGGACGCGTGGTACCGCTGGCGGGCCAACCGGCAGTGGCACCGCGGCTGGAAGGAGCACGAGTCGCGCTGGCGCCCGCCGCTGATGCGCTCCATGAAGGAGGTCACGGAGCTGGTCCGGGCGCTGCGCGCGCACGAGGAGGACGAGCGCAAGCTGTTCGCCGAGCGCCGCAAGGAGCTGTACCGGGACGACCGCACGGGGGTCTCGTACCTGCTGCCCCCGCAGAACAATCTCCGCGCCTTCTACGACGACGTCTTCGACCGGCTGGCCCAGCACGAGAGCCTGCCGGATAACGCGGACGCGGCCGGGCTGCTGAACAGGCTCGTCCACCCCGAGGACTGGCAGCGCGCCCTGGACGCCGTACGGCGCTCCCCGCGCGCCGCGGTCAAGGAGATCAAGCAGGTCGTGGAGCGGCGCGTCAAGGCGCTGTTCGGCGAGGCGAGCGTGCTCGACGACCGCCCCCTGCTGCCCTCCCTCGGCGTGCTGCTGCGCGCCGCCGCCGGGGACGAGGACGCGGAGGCCACGGTCGACAGCCGCTGGCTGGAGCAGTTCCGCTCCCAGCTCGCCGGGCTGCTGCCGGTGGGCTTCACCCCGGACGGCAGCGGCCCGCTGAAGGTGCTCATCGTGCACCCGCAGAGCGAGGCGGACGGTCGGGCCGCCCGCTACCTCCAGCAGGAGCTGAACCTGCCCAGGGACCCGGGCACCGCCCCCGAGTTCCGGGCCGTGGAGGCGGAGTCCATCACCGTCGTGCTCTTCCGCAGCGGGATGAGCCTCACCGATGTCTCCGAGGTCCGGCACGCGCTGCGGCTGTGGGCGGAGGCGCGCGAAGCCTCCGGCGGCGACGACTTCCTCCACTGGAGGCAGCGCCTCGGCCACCGTGACGACTGGCTCGCCAGCACGGAGGAGGACCGCAGGCGCATTCTGCACCGGCTGCTCTGCGCGATGTGGAACGACCGCGTGGACATCGAGGGCGACCCGTCCTCACCCGACCTGATCCGTATCCGGCTCCAGGAGGGCGACTCGGCGACGATGACGCTGCGGCTGGACTCGTTCGACGGAAACGTGTCGAGCTGGGCGGGGCTGCTGCGCGCCTACGAGCAGTGGGCCCTGCTGGACGAGGGACAGATCATCGAGGACTTCTGCGACCGGCTGATGCGCACCCAGCCCACCGGCCTCTCCACCACGCCCGCCCCGCCCTCCCGCCTCTTCCACCGGCTGGTCCACGAGGTGGCGCCCCGCCAACTGACCCTGCTGAACGAGCTGTCGGGGCAGTTCACCGCGGAGGACGAGGAGTGGCTCGTACCGCTGCGGCACTTCTGGGAGGTGACCTTCGCGGGCGCCCTCGACCTGCGCTTCCCCGGCGCGCAGCGCCCCACCCGGCCCACCCTGCGCGCGCTCGACCAGCGCCACACACAGGGCGCGGGAACGGGCAGGGGAGCCCCCGCCGCGAGGACCAACGGCCACCGCCGCGCGGCGCCGTCCACGGAGCACCGCGCGGAGGAGCCGAGGGTCGTCGGACCCCGCCACGAGGAGCCACCGCGCCATGAGGAACGGCCGCGTGGAGAGGCGCGGCCGTCGCGGTACGACGAGGACCGGCGGTACGAGGACTCCCGGTATGAAGACTCCCGGCACGAGGACTCCCGGCACGAGCAGGACCCGCGCTACGAGGAGGATCCGCGGTACGCCGACGCGCGCCACGAGCCGTCGCGCTACGAGGCCCCTCGGTACGCCGACGCCCGGCCCGAGCCCTCCCGTTACGACGACCCGCGCCCCGAGGACACGCGGAGCCGGTCACGGCGGTACGAGGACCCGCCGTACGAGGACCCGCGTGCCGAGGAGCCCCCTGCCGAGCGGCCCCGGCGCACGGAGCCCCGGTACGACGAACCTCGCCACGACGAGCAGCCCCGCCACGACGAGTTCCGCCACGAGGAGCCCCGTTACGACGAGTTCCGGTACGACGAACCTCGCCACGACGAGCAGCTCAGCCACGACGAGTCACGGTACGGGGAATCGCCGTACCGCAAGCCGGTCCGGTCCCGGGAGCCCAAGCCCGACGAGGGTGACGGCGCAGCCGCCCCGGCACGCGCGGCCGACCCGTGGGACGAGGACGACTGGGACGACGGCGAACCCGGCGACACCGACCGGGGAGCCCCGCGTCGGGGAGACCCGGGACGCGGCGACGGGGAACGCGGCGACCCGGGACGGAGCGACGGGGGACGGGGCGATGCGGGGCGGGGCGCGCCGCGCCGGCGCGGTGACGGACAGGAGGGGACCAGGCTGTGATCACGGACCGACTCCAGGCCGGGGTGGTCTGCCTCGACCTGCGCCACCGCGGCGACCCGGCCGACGCACCCGCCGCCCTCCACGGCGAGGTGGGCGACGCCCTGGCGCGGACGCGGCAGTCGGACGTACGGCGCTTCCTCGTCCTCGACGACGCCGCCGAACTCGTCGCGCACCAGCTTCTCTACGAACGGCTCTACGCGTACGGACCGGCCCAGGTGCTCTGTCTGGCCCAGGGCGGCGGGGGCGACCGCGCCCTGCGCCGTCCGCACGCGCTGAGCCCGCCGTCCGCCGGGGTGCTCTGGATCCCCGATGTGTTCGCCGGGGCGGGCGGCCGGGACGGCCGGTCCGTACCGCTCCCCGAGGAGGCCGACGAGGCGCTGCGCCCGCTGGTCGAACTGCTCGCCGACGCGGCCCTCTTCGACACCGTCCTCGGTGAGCTGGGCGAGGTTCTGCACGGTGTCGCGGTGCCCGCCGCCCAGGTTCTGGAGCACGATCTGACCGAGGAGGCCAGGACCCGCGCCTGGCGGCGGACCCTGGAGAACCTGGCGGGCCAGGACGTCCCGGCGCCCGTCCTCGTCACCGAGGGCTCGCCCGGCGCGCGTACGGAGACCCGGGCCCGGTCCGGCGCGACGGCGCCGGGCTCCGACGCGGGCGACTCCGTCCCCGCCGGGCTGGGCCGCTTCCTCGGCGAGGTGCCGACGGGGCTCCTCGCCGACGGCTCCTGCCTGGTGCCCGGCGGAACGGCGGAGGAAGCGCGGCTGGCCGCCGACCGGGCGCTGCGGGACGCCGAGGACGGATACGAACAGGTACGGCGCCCCACCGCGCTCTTCACCCCGCGCGCCCGCGCCGTGGACCTGCCCGAGCGGCTGGAGGACCTCTCCAGGGCGCTCGGCGTGTACCGCGACACCATCGCGGGCGCCCTCAGCGACGGGGGCGGCGACCGGCTCCGGCCCGAGCAGCGCGGCCGTCTCCTCAAGCGCGGCATCCAACTGCCCGAACTCCCCGAGGCGCCCCGCGCCGACGTAGGCCCCGGTCTGCGGACGTACACCGAACGGCTGCTGGCGTACGGGCTGCCGCTGCGCTCCGTCGCCGCCCGGCTCGGCGCGCTCTCGGACCTGTCCGCCCCGGCGGGCAGCGCGGCGCGGCTGGCCAGGCTCGACGAGATCTGCCCCGCCCGCCGGGTGGCCGAGCCGGCCGTGCCGCCGCCGTTCACGGTGCGGGGTTCGCCCTTCGTCCACGCGGCGCCCGTATTCCTGCTGGCGTTCGTCGCGGGGCTGTGGCCGGGGCTCGGCTGGGCACTGGGCCCGCTGACGGGGTTCGCGGCGGCGGCCCTGACCCTGCTCATGGTCCGGCGCAGGCCCAGCCGTTCGTACGACGGCCGTCTCGACGGAGGCGGCGGCACCCGCTCCGGCCTCCGGCTGGTCGCGGGGGTGGCGGGCGGCGCCGGCGGCGCGCTGACCGGGCAGTTGCTCGATCTGCCGCTCTGGGCGGGAGCCGCCGGGCTGGGCACGGCGCTCGTCGCCCTCGGGCTGCTCGTGGCACGGGACTGGACGGTCGCCGTCGACCTGTGGTGGCGGGACACGGAGACGGAGTTCGCGGCGGACGCCCTCGTCGCGGTCGACGCGCTGCTCGTCGAGACCGTCCTGCACGACTGGCTCTTCGCCGACGCCCGCTACCACTGCTCGGACGGGGCGCGCGCGATCTCCCTGATGGTGAGAGGCCTCGCCGAGACGGTCGAGGAACGGCTGACGACCGCCGCCCGGGGCGGAGCCGCGCACACGGCGAGCCGGTCCACGTACTCCACGGACCGCACCGCCGGCGAGAGCTTCGCCCAGGACGGCCCGGCCCAGCAGCCCGGCGACTCCTGGAACTGGGACAGTTGGGGCGACAGCTCCGCCGACGACGGCTGGTCGGACGGCGCGGCGGACACGGAGCAGGCCGCACCGCCGGAGTACGACCTCCCCGCCGACCCCTGGCCCTCCGCAGCCCCGGCCGATCCGCCCTGGCTGGAGCGCGAGCGGGGCGACGGCGGCCCCGCCCTCGTGGACACGCTCCTCGCCGATCTCGCCCACGGCGTCCGGGGGATCCTCGCCGGACGGTGGGCCGCCGTCGAACGCGACCCGGCCGAGGCGGGCCGGGTCTCCCTGCGCCGCCCGCTGCTCGACGTGCTCGACGAGGAGCACGCCGTCCTGCTGCGCGACGGCGCCACATCGGCGCCGCACTTCGCCCGCGACCCGGAACTGCGCCCAGGGGCGGCCGAGTTGCTGGGGGTGGCGGCCGACAACGCGGCCCGGCTGATCTCCACCGCCGACGAGGCCGACGAAGTGGTGCCGTTGTGCGCCGCCGAGGACCGCAGGATGCTGTCCAGGGACCCGATGGGGATACGACGGGTCAGGTTCGCGCCCGAGGCGATGCGCCGGGGCACCGAACAGGACCCCGCGCACGACAGCGGGGCCGGCGCGGGCGAGGACGTGGTGTGGACGCCCGGCGGCCGGCACGCGGGCGTGCTGCGGCTGGTCCCGCTGCGCGGAGAGATCGTCAGGACCGTCCGGGCCGAACAGAGGGACGCGCCATGATCACAGGCAACGACGGTACGAGGAAGGGCGACGACCCCACCGCCGGGGAGCCCGGCCGTACCCCCCGCGGCAAGGGGGACCGGCCCGGCGCGGCCGGTCCCACCGGAAACGGGTCAGGCGGCCCACGGGCCCATGGCGACTGCGTGGAACTGGAGTTCTTCACCCACAGCGGCGAGGCGGTCCGCTTCGGAGCCCGGCTCCACAGCGACCTCCGGATGCCCGAGCCCGCCCCGCTGCTGGCCCGCCCGGTCACCCTCGGCGAGGGATGGCGCGTCCTCCAGTACCGGCTGCCCTACAGCGCGCAGACCGACTCCGCCGCGTACAACGCGCTGGAGCGTCAGGTCAGCGCCGGGGTCGCGATGGAGCGGCGGTACGGCTCCGAGCGGTACGGCGAGGTCTTCACCCGCATGATCGGCTTCGATCTGGAGGCTCCGGAGCCCTTCGTGCTCTACCGCGTCCCCGAGGGCGAGCCGATCGCCCGCCGCCAGGGCACCCTCACGGTCGACGAACAGACCAGGGTGATCACGCAACTCGTCCTCGCCGTACGGCTGCTGGAAGAGGTGGGACTGGTCCACCGGGCGATCACCCCGTACACCGTCCGCTGGGACGGCACCCATGTCCGGCTCGCCGAGCCCTACGGCGCGCTCCGTGCCGACGAGCCCCGGGAAGCCTACGGCGCCGCGCCCTGGGCCTCCCCCGAGCAGCGGGAGGGCACCGGCAGGGCCGACCCCAGGGACGACCTGTGGTCCGTCGCCCAGCTCGTCTACTTCCTGCTGGCCGGGCGCCCGGGACCCGGTGCGGGGCCACCCGCCGACCTCGGGGAGTTCCGCCGGCTCGCCGCACTCCACCAGGGCGGCGCCTTCGCACCGCGCGCCGACCTGCGCCCGTCCCCCGGCGAACTGATGCGGCTCCTGAACGTCTCCGACCCGCTCGCGCACACCCCCGGAGGCGCCGACGTACTCAGCAGGGCCCGCGCCGAGTTCGACATCCTGCGCGCCAAAAAGCGCCTGGAGACCGGGCGGGACGAACCGTCCGAGGAGACGGCCGAGGACCTGACGTACTACGAGTCGCCGCCTCCGCGCCGCTCCCTGCGCTCCTGGCTGACCGGGACGGCCCCCGTACCGCCGCCCCGGCCCGTCGAGCACACCCCGCGCCCCGCGCAGCCGCTGCGCCGCCCCACGCTCTGCCCGCACTGTCTGCTGCCGGTCTCCTTCGACCAGAGCCGGCTGGTCACCCTCGACTCCAAGAAGGTGGCCAAACCGCTCGACCTCAGCGCGGAACGGCGCCCCATGCACTACCAGGACGCGCTGCGCCAGGCGTACCAGGCATGCCCGCACGCCCCGGCGGGGGCGCCGCACTATCTGCCCGTCCCCTACCTCAACAGCGGCGAACCGCTCACCATCGCCCTCGTGGGCAGCTCGGCGGCCGGCAAGACCCATCTGCTCGCCGCGATGCTCGGCGAGATCGAACAGGGCGGGCTGGAACCGTACGGACTGAAGTGCCTGCCCCTCAACCCGGACACCCACCGCGAGTTCCTTCAGGAACGGGTCCAGCGGCTGCACCGCGGCAAGGTGCTCGAATCCACCGGGCACGCCTCCTTCGCGCACTTCACGGACGGCCTCCTGGTCACCGGGGCCGACGGCACCCGGCCCGTGGTCTTCTTCGACCTCGCGGGCGAGGACCTGGCGCAGAACGGCGAGGTGACCAGCTTCCTCATGGGTGTGGGCGCCTTCATCTTCGTCCTCGACCCGCTGCGCGCCCTGCGGCTCCCGGCGCTCGGCCCCGTCCGCGCGCGGACGGGGCTCCAGCAGCGCGACCTGGGCGACGAGGCGTTCACCACCGTCCTCAACCGGATCCCCCGGCTCGGCGCCTACATCGAGGCGCCCGCCGCCGTCGCCCTCAACAAGAGCGACCTGATCCGCTTCGACCCGTCCGCCGACCGCTGGCTGAGCCGCGCCCTGCCCGTGGAGCTGGACGAGGAGACCCTGCGGGCGGAGAGCCGTGACGCCTACGCGTTCGTCTCCCACCACGGGAGCCCCGCCTGGCTCAAGCCGTTCGACGACTGCGCGCGCTGCACGCTCCACTTCGTGGCGGCGACCGGGGCGCAGGAACGCGGCGATGTCTACCCCCATGGAGTCAGACCGCGACGCGTCCTGGCACCGCTGTTGTCGATCTTCGCCATGTGCGGGCTCCTCCCCGGAGCGGAACTGAGAGAGGTGGGGACCTGATGGCTCCGATCGCCCGTCAGGAAGAGCTGGTGGACCAGATCGTCTTCCGCTGGGACACCGAGAACAGCCTCGGCACGACCGGGTTCGGCCCGGTGGCCTGGTCCTGCGACCGGGACACCGCGGAGAACCTGTTCAACACCGCCGCGCCGCTGCTGCGCACCACGGCCTCCGAGACGGTCCCGGCCCTGGTCAGACTGGGGGACCGGGGACGGCTGCTGTTCGTACGCCGCGCCCCCCTCGTCGATGCGGACGGGCGTTCGGGGGCGGTGTGCCATGCCCTGTTGGGCCCGGCCAAGACCCTTGACCCGGAGACCTGCCTCGGGCTGCACGACTGGGAGTGGGAGGGCAGCGGACTGCCGCTGGGCAGGGTCAGGGGCGTACTGGAGAAGGTGCGCGTGGCGGAACTGCTGGCCTCGTCCGAGAAGGGGCAGCGCACGCTGCTGGCCGGACTGCCCGCACTGGCCGACTCCCTGACCACGATGGCCGCGGAGCTGCTGCGCCACCCGGGCCGGCGGTTCACGGTGCTCGACCGGCACGGCGGCGACGCGCCCGGCCGGATGCTGTGGGGGCTGTACGGCATCTTCAGCGGGGTGTCGCCCGACGGGTGGACGTTCGCGACGCACGACACGGTCGAGACCCCGGCGACCCGCTTCGTCTTCGTACGGCGCTGGCCCGGCCCCGCCCCGCAGTCCACGGAGCGGCTGCGGACGGATCCCGGTGAACGGACCGACGACCGGGCCCAGGCGCTGGCGGCCGGGCTGGTCGGGCACTATCTGCGCCGGATCGAACGGGGCGAGGGCCGCGAGTACGAGGTGGCCGAGGCGCTGGCGGCGCTCTCGGGCCCTTGGCGGCCCGGCGCGCGCGGCAACCTCCTGGACTCGGCGGAGGACGCGCTCGCGCGGCTGACCGAGCGGCAGCCACGCGGCCGGGAAGGGGGGTCGAGGGATCGCGATCCGCGAGATCCGTACGAGGAGCGCTCGCCGTCCCCGCAGCGGGTGCCGTTCGACCGCGACCGCCCTGAGGAGCCGCGGAACCCGTACGGGGCGGGCGACGCGTACGCATACGGGGCGGGCGACACGTACGACCGGCAACGCCGGGCCCCCTACGGCGACGACGGCGGGTACGGCGACCACCACGACGGCGGTCGCCACGGCGACGACCGCTACGGCGACGACCGGAAGGGTGATCGCCACGACCTCGATCGCCATGCCGACGACCGGTACGGCGACCGCCGTGAGGACGGCCGTCGTGACGACGGCCGCCATGATGGCGACAGGCGGGAGGACGGCCGTCGCGAGGACGACCGCCGTGAGGGCGACAGGCGCGACGGCGAACGGTACGGCGACCCGTACGGCCGGCGGCCCGACGACCGGTACGGGGCGCCCGCGCCCTCGTACACCCCGGCGCCGCCGCCCCTCCAGCAGATGTCCGAGCCGCGACGGCAGGGGCGCCGGATGTTCCGGCCCGTTCCGCCGGAGTGGCCGGTCGCGCCGGACTCGGCCGGGTTCTTCACGCCCCGCCGCAAGATCACCGTCGAACTCGGCCATCTCCTGGCCGTGCTGCACACCTTCCAGGAGCCGAACGCCTCCTCACGCAACGTCAAGGAAGCCCTGCGCGGCTGCACCGGCAAGAGCCTGATCGCGGCCGTGGAGGAGGACGGGCTGCATTACCCGGCGGTCTCGGCGCTGGTGGGGGAGATCGCCGGGCGGTACGCCAACTGGGGCAGGAACCTCCGCCACGAGCTGTGCGACGCCGTACTCAGGAGGGAGCTGTTCGTCGGGGACCGGCCGTGGCCTGCCTCCGTTGGCCTGCCGTCCCGTGAGACCCGCGCGGCCAACGCCGCCGCGCTGTACGGCTGGGCGGTGCGACCGCTGGCCGGCGTGGGGCCTTTCCGCTCCCGCCTGATCGAACTGCTGCCACGGCTGAGCGGCGACGCGAGCGGCGTCGGCCGGGCCGCCGTCGAACAGATCCTGGAGAGCGAGAAGTCCTCGGAACTGGACAAGGCCGTCTGGCTGGCGATCGTCAGGGCCGGATGGCGCGACAGCGGCTCCGCCCCGGCCGCGCCCGCGCCGCCGCCCCCGCAGCCGGGCACCCCTGCCGTGCCCGGTACACCGGCGTTATCCGCACCCCGGCCGCCGTACGGGTACGCCGTCGAAGCCGCGCCGGACCGGGGCCACTCGGCCCTGCCGTACACCGCGTCACCCTTCCCACCACCGTCATCACCCCCACCACCGTCATCGCCTCCTCCCTCCCCACCCCCACCCGCGCCAACACCCCCACCCGCGCCACTCGCGCCACCCCGGCTCCCGCCCCGGCAGGAGACCTACCCGGCGGGGGCCCCGGCGGGCGGTCCCGGCGCCCCCCGTCCGCCGTACGAGCCGCCCCGGCCCGACCGGCCCCCGGGCCGTCCGTCCGGCTCCGCCCTCCACCGCCTCGCCCGCTACTTCGGGGCCGACCGCGCCCCCCGTACCGACGACCGGCGCGACCGGGATGCCGATCCGGAGCGCGGGGCGGGGCGGCGACCGCCTGACGGCCGGAACTTCCTGGCCGCCATGGTCATCCTCTTTGTCGTGTCCGTGGTGATTCTGCTGATAGCGGTGTTCCACTGAGCAGGCGACGATGGAGCCATGGGATTCCATGTCGACTCCGAGACCGGGCGGCTGCGCCGCGTCATCCTGCACCGACCCGATCTGGAACTGAAGCGCCTCACCCCCGGCAACAAGGACACGCTGCTCTTCGACGACGTGCTCTGGGTGCGCCGCGCCCAGGAGGAGCACGACGCGTTCGCCGCGGTCCTGCGTGACCGGGGGGTCCAGGTCCATCTCTTCGGGGATCTCCTCGGCGACTGCCTCGACCTGCCCGAGGCGCGTGGCCTCGTGCTGGACCGGGTCTTCGACGAGAAGGAGTACGGTCCGCTCGCCACCGGCCATCTCCGGGAGATATTCGACGGGCTGCCGACGGCGGAGCTGGTGGAGGCGCTGGTCGGCGGGGTGACGAAACGGGAGTTCCTGGAGCGGCACGAAGAGCCGACCTCGGTCCGGTTCCATGTGATGGGGCTGGACGACTTCCTGCTCGACCCGCTGCCCAACCACCTCTTCACCCGTGACACCTCGGCCTGGATCTACGACGGCGTCTCCATCAACGCGATGCGCTGGCCGGCCCGGCAGCGGGAGACCGTGCACTTCGAGGCGATCTACCGGCACCACCCGCTCTTCGCGGAGCCGTCCGCCGGGCCCTTCCACCACTGGTCGGAGGGGCAGGACGACTACCCCTCCACCATCGAGGGCGGCGACGTGCTGGTGATCGGCGCGGGCGCCGTGCTGATCGGGATGAGTGAACGCACCACCCCGCAGGCGGTCGAGATGCTGGCCCGCGGGCTGTTCGCGGCCGGTTCCGCCACCACGATCGTGGCGCTGGACATGCCCAAGCGCCGGGCGTTCATGCACCTCGACACGGTGATGACGATGGTCGACGGGGAGACCTTCACCCAGTACGCGGGGCTCGGCATGCTCCGCTCGTACACCATCGAACCGGGTGGCGACGGTACGGAGCTGAAGGTCACCGACCATCCGCCGGAGCACATGCACCGGGCGATCGCGGCGGCGCTGGGGCTGCCGGAGATCCGGGTGCTGACCGCGACCCAGGACGTGCACTCGGCGGCCCGGGAACAGTGGGACGACGGCTGCAACGTGCTGGCCGTCGAGCCCGGCGTCGTCGTGGCGTACGAACGCAACGTCACCACCAACACCCATCTGCGCGAGCAGGGCATCGAGGTGATCGAGATCCCCGGCAGCGAGCTGGGAAGGGGCCGCGGCGGTCCCCGGTGCATGAGCTGCCCCGTCGAGCGGGACGCGGTGTAGCGGGGGCGGGCCGCGCCCACGGCTCCACCGGGTCCCTTGATCCCCAGCGACCAGCGACCAGCGACCGGCGACCCCGCCGTCCGCCCGGCACGCAAGCCAGCCTGTATAGCAATACAGGTCATCGTATAGAGTTCCAGTCTCCGGAATGTCCGGCGGGGCCGTTCCGGCGTCCCCTGCCGTTGTCCGCCCCGCACACGACACCCACGACACGCGCCCAGGAGCAGCCACCATGGCCATACACCTCGAAGGCCGCCACTTCCTCAAGGAGCTGGACTTCACGGCGGAGGAGTTCCGCGGCCTGATCGATCTGGCCGCCGAGCTGAAGGCCGCGAAGAAGGCGGGCACCGAGGTGCAGCGGCTCCGCGGCCGGAACATCGCGCTGATCTTCGAGAAGTCCTCGACGCGTACGCGCTGCTCCTTCGAGGTGGCGGCGGCCGACCAGGGCGCGTCGACCACGTACATCGACCCGGCGGGCTCGCACATCGGCTCCAAGGAGTCGGCGAAGGACACGGCCCGGGTGCTCGGGCGGATGTTCGACGGCATCGAGTTCCGCGGGTCGGAGCAGGCGACGGTCGAAGAGCTGGCCGCGTACGCGGGCGTGCCCGTCTTCAACGGTCTGACGGACGACTGGCACCCCACGCAGATGCTCGCCGACGTGCTCACGATGACCGAGCACAGCGCCAAGCCGCTGCCGGAGATCGCCTTCGCCTATCTGGGCGACGCCCGGTTCAACATGGGCAACTCGTATCTCGTCACCGGCGCGCTCCTCGGTATGGACGTACGGATCGTCGCGCCGCGCGCCTACTGGCCCGCCGACGAGATCCTGACCTTGGCCCGTGAGGCCGCCGAGGCCAGCGGCGCGCGGCTCACCCTCACGGAGAACGTCGAGGAGGGCGTGGCCGGCGCGGACTTCGTGGTCACGGACGTCTGGGTCTCGATGGGCGAGGCCAAGGAGGTCTGGGACGAGCGGATCGCGGCGCTCGGTCCGTACGCCGTGACCATGGACGTGCTGCGCGCGACCGGCAACCCGGAGGTGAAGTTCCTGCACTGCCTGCCGGCCTTCCACGATCTGGGGACGGCGGTGGGCCGGGAGATCCACGCGCGGCACGGGCTGACCGAGCTGGAGGTCACCGACGAGGTCTTCGAGTCGCCGCACTCGGTGGTCTTCGACGAGGCGGAGAACCGGATGCACACGATCAAGGCCGTGCTGGTGGCGACGCTGGCCAAGGACGAGGTCTGAGGGTAGGGCCCGAAGGGGCGGCCTGAGGGCGGCGGCCCGAGGGTGGCTCCCCGCAGGGTCACACGGCGGGGAGCGTGAACCAGACCGCCTTGCCCTGGTCCGTGGCGCGGTGGCCGCAGGTCGCGCTGAGCGTGCTGATCAGCAGCAGACCGCGGCCGTCCTCCTGCCAGGGGTCCGGCATGGACCCGGGCCGGGTCAGGTTGCCCGGCGGCGCCGGGTCGCAGTCGTGCACCTCGACCTGGCAGCCGGTCGGCAGCAGCTCCACCACCAGCTCGATGGGCTCGTCGCCGTCGGTGTGCTTGATCGCGTTGGCGACCAGCTCCGCGGTCAGCAGCTCGGCCGTGTCGCTGTGGGTGGGCTCGGCCAGGTGCGCCAGCGCGGACCGGACCAGGGCGCGCGCGAGCGGCACAGCTTCGACGCTGTGCGGCAGCGTGACTCTCCAGGGGGAGGAGCCTGCGGCTTCTGGCATGCGGGTCGGTCCGATCGGGGCGCGGCCGGGGCCGTGGTGGGACGAGGGTATTTGCTATCGCTTTCAACCATACGGAGCGTGAGCAGGTTAACAAGGGGCGGCGGCCTGCCGGACTTGAGGACCTATGTCCTGTGTCGACCGGGACCTTTGGCAGCCTACGCGAGGCATGTCGCGGTCATGTCACAGGTCTATCGCGCACTCGTGACGGCGGTCACGTACGAGTGATACGGTTCCGTGGCGAGGCTGTGACGGGGTCCGAACATCGGTGGTGGCCCGCCACCGCGCCCGTCGGCAGCGCACGCCGAGGGAGGCCGCTCCATGAGCCCGTTCTCCGGTTCCGCGCCCCGCACCGAGGAGTGGCGCCATCTCCGGCTCACGCGCCGTGACGACGGGGTCGCCACCGTCACCCTCGCCCGCCCCGCCAAGCTGAACGCGCTGACCTTCGGCGCCTACGCGGATCTGCGCGATCTGCTCGCCGAACTGTCCCGGGAGCGTTCCGTACGGGCCCTGGTGCTGGCCGGCGAGGGGCGCGGCTTCTGCTCGGGCGGCGACGTCGACGAGATCATCGGCGCCACGCTGGGCATGGACACCGCCCGGCTTCTCGACTTCAACCGGATGACCGGGCAGGTCGTCCAGGCCATCCGGATGTGCCCCTTCCCGGTGATCGCCGCCGTGCACGGGGTGGCGGCCGGCGCGGGCGCCGTCCTCGCGCTCGCCGCCGACTTCCGGATCGCGGACCCCACGGCCCGCTTCGCGTTCCTCTTCACCCGGGTCGGCCTCTCCGGCGGCGACATGGGCGCGGCCTATCTGCTGCCCCGTGTCGTCGGCCTCGGCCACGCGACCCGACTGCTGATGCTCGGCGAACCCGTCCATGCCCCCGAGGCCGAACGTATCGGCCTCATCAGCGAGTTGGTGGAGGAGGGCCGGTCCGACGCGCGCGCCGCCGCACTGGCGGAACGGCTCGCCGCGGGCCCCGCGCTGGCGTACGCGCAGACCAAGGCGCTGCTCACCGCCGAACTGGACATGCCGCTCGCGGCGGCGATCGAACTCGACGCCGCCACGCAGGCGTTGCTGATGCACGGTGAGGACTACGCCGAATTCCACGCCGCGTTCACCGAGAAGCGGCCCCCGCGGTGGCAGGGGCGCTGACCAGGGAGGGGAGAGCCGCCCATGGAGGACGGAACGGACTCCGGAAAGCCCCGGCCGACACCGGGAGTGCCCGGCAGCGACCCAGGCGACGGCACACGGCGTGACGGCACACCGTACGACGGCACACCGCACGACGACACACGGCGTGACGACACACGGCGTGACGACACACGGCATGACGGCACACCGCACGACGGCACACGGCGTGACGACCCACGCGCCGGTGCCCGGGGCGGTGTGGCGCGGGTCGCCGTCATAGGCGGCGGGCCCGGCGGCCTCTACGCGGCGGCCCTCCTCAAACGGCTCGACCCCACCCGCGAGATCACCGTCTGGGAACGGAGCGCCCCCGACGACACCTTCGGCTTCGGCGTCGTCCTCTCCGACGAGACCCTGGGCGGGATCGAGGACGCCGACCCCGTCGTCCACCGCGCGCTCCAGGCCGAGTTCGTCCGCTGGGACGCCATCGACATCGTGCACCGCGGCCGTACGCTCACCTCCCACGGCCATGGCTTCGCCGCCCTCGGCCGGCGCCGGCTGCTGGAGATCCTGCACGAGCGGTGCGCGTCGCTCGGCGTACGGCTCCTCTTCCGTACGGAGGCCCCGCCCGCCCGCCAACTGGCCGAGACCCACGACCTGGTGATCGCCGCGGACGGGGTGCACAGCCGTACCCGTGAGACCCACGCCGATGTCTTCGCCCCCACGCTCACCACCCACCGCTGCCGCTACATCTGGCTCGCCGCCGACTTCGCCTTCGACGCGTTCCGCTTCGAGACCGCCGAGACCCCGCACGGGGTGATGCAGCTCCACGGGTACCCGTACGCCCCGGACCGCAGCACCGTCATCGTCGAGATGCGCGAAGAGGTCTGGCGGGCCGCCGGCTTCGCCGCACTCGACGAGCGGCAGTCCACCGAACGGTGCGGCAAGATCTTCGCCGACGCCCTCGGCGGACGCCCGCTGCGCTCCCACGCCTCCGCCTGGACCGCGTTCCGTACCGTCGTCAACGCCCGCTGGAGCAACGGCCGTACGGTACTGATCGGCGACGCCGCGCACACCGCTCACTTCTCCATCGGCTCCGGCACCAAGCTCGCCGTCGAGGACGCCCTCGCGCTCGCCGCCGCCCTGGAGGAGCAGCCCGACCTGCCCTCCGCGCTCGCCGCGTACGAGAGCGAACGCCGCCCCGTCGTCGAGTCCACCCAGCGCGCGGCGGCGGCCAGCCTGCGCTGGTTCGAGGAACTGGCCACCTACACCGGGCAGCCGCCCCGCCGGTTCGCCTTCGGGCTGCTCACCCGCAGCCGCCGGGTCACCCATGACAATCTGCGGCTGCGCGACCCCGGTTTCACCCGTGACGTGGAGCGGGACTTCGGCTGCCCACCCGGCACCCCGCCCATGTTCACCCCGTTCCGGCTGCGCGGACTGACCCTGCGCAACCGGATCGTCGTCTCGCCCATGGACATGTACGCGGCGCGCGACGGGTTACCCGGCGACTTCCACCTCGTCCATCTCGGCGCCCGCGCGCTCGGCGGCGCCGGCCTGGTGATGACCGAGATGGTGTGCGTCAGCCCCGTGGGCCGGATCACCCCGGGATGCACCGGGATCTACACCCCTGAGCAGGGCGACGGGTGGCGCCGTGTCACCGACTTCGTCCACGCCTCCTCGCCCGGCACCGCCATCGGCATCCAGCTCGGCCACTCGGGCCGCAAGGGCTCCACCCGGCGGATGTGGGACGGCATGGACCTACCGCTGACGACGGGCAACTGGCAGGTGTGGGCCGCCTCGCCGCTGCCCTACCGGCCGGGTGTCAGCCAGCTCCCCAAGGAGCTGAGCATCCGCCAACTCGACACGGTCCGCGAACAGTTCGCCTCGGCCGCCCGGCGGGCCCGGCGCAGCGGCTTCGACCTGCTCGAACTCCACTGCGCCCACGGCTATCTGCTCTCCGGGTTCCTCTCCCCGCTCACCAACCGGCGGACCGACGCCTACGGTGGCTCACTGGAAGGACGGCTGCGCTTCCCCCTCGAAGTCTTCGACGCGATCCGCGCCGACTGGCCCGACCAACTCCCCATGACGGTAAGGATCTCCGCCACGGACTGGGCGCCGGGCGGCACCACCGCCGAGGAGGCCGTGGAGATCGCCCGCGCCTTCGCCGCGCACGGCGCCGACGCGATCGACGTCTCCACCGGGCAGGTCGTCGCCGACGAACGCCCCGAGTTCGGCCGCTCCTACCAGACCCCGTACGCCGACCTGATCCGCAACACCCTGGACGTCCCGGTGCTCGCGGTCGGCGCGATCTCGTCCTGGGACGATGTCAACTCCCTTCTGCTGGCGGGCCGTACGGATCTCTGCGCCCTCGGCCGGCCGCATCTCTACGACCCGCAGTGGACGCTGCACGCGGCGGCCGACCAGGGGTACGAGGGCCCCGGGGCGCCCTGGCCGGTTCCGTATCTCGCGGGCAACCGACCGCCCCCGGCGGGCCGCACCGACACCCCGGGGCCGCGGCTCACCCCGCGCTGACCGGGGGCCGGACGAACGCGAGCCCCGCGTCCCGCAGCCGTGCGTGCAGCCCGGTGAAGACCTCGGCGGAGCGCTCCCCCGGCCAGTTCCCCGGCAGCAGTTCGGCCGGCAGCCCCGGGTCCGCGTACGGCAGACGCCGCCAGGAGTCCAGGGCCAGCAGATAGTCCCGGTAGGCGTCCCGCGGGGCGTCCTTCGCCGCCTCGGGGCCCCCGCTCTCCCAGCGGCGCAGCACCGGTTCGTGCAGCGCGAGGAACGCGGTGTGCAGTCCGGCGATCGCCGGCAGGTCCCACCAGCGCGCCACTGCCTCCGCCGTGGCCTCGAAGCCCTGATGGTCACCGGTGAACAGGGCCACATACGGGTCGAGTTGGAGCCGTTCCAGGGTGTGGCGCGTCTCCTCGTGGAGCCGGCCGGGGGCGATCCAGACCCCGGGCGCGGCCGTGCCGAACCCGAGCCGGCCGAGCCGGGAGCGGAGCAGATGGCGCTTGTGCCGCTCGGCCTCGGGCACGGTGAAGACCGCCAGTACCCAGCCGTCGGAGAGCAGTGGCGCGGGATGGGCGTAGATCCTGCGGTCCCCGTCGTCGAGGAGCTGACGCGCCTCGCCCGACAGGACATACCCGGCCGCGCCCGTCGCCGTACGTTCCGGGACCAGCAGACCGCGCCGCTTGAGCCGGGAGACCGCCGAGCGCGCCGAGGGCGCGTCCACCCCGACCGCGTCCAGCAGCCGGATCAGCTCCGCGACGGGGAGCGGAGTGTCGTCCGGCGCCCGGCCGTACGCGCCGTACAGGGTGACGATCAGGGATCGGGGGGTGTGCTGGTCGGCCACGTGATCACTTTAGGCCAGGGGGCGTCGGCCCGGCCGGCCCCGGGGCGCGCAAGCGGTAGCGCTGGAGTTTGCCGGTGGCGGTACGGGGGAGCGCGTCCAAGAAGACGAAGACGCGCGGGCACTTGTACGGCACCAGCCGCGCCGTGACGAACTCCCGCAGTACGGCTCCCATGTGCTCGTCGCGGGCGGCCCCCTCCCGCAGCACGACGTACGCGGCGGCTATCTGGCCGCGCAGTTCGTCCGGGCGGCCGACGACCGCCGCCTCCAGCACCTCGGGATGGGCCAGCAGGGCGTCCTCGACCTCCGGTCCCGGGATGTTGTAACCCGCCGAGATGATCATGTCGTCGGCGCGGGCGACATAGCGGAAGTAGCCGTCGGGCTCGCGCACATAGGTGTCGCCGGTCAGATTCCAGCCGTCCCGTACGTACTCCGACTGGCGCGGATCGGCGAGATACCGGCACCCCACCGGGCCCCGTACGGCCAGCAGCCCCGGCTCCCCGTCGGGCACCGGCGCCCCCTCCCTGTCCACCACGCGCGCCTGCCACCCGGGCACCGGAACCCCCGTCGTGCCCGGTCTGATCGCGTCGTCCGCCGCCGAGATGAAGATGTGGAGCAGCTCGGTCGCCCCGATGCCGTTGATGATCCGCAGTCCGGTGCGCCGGTGCCAGGCGTGCCAGGTCGCGGCGGGCAGATTCTCCCCGGCCGAGACACACCGCCGCAGACTGGACACGTCGTACGGCCGCTCCCCGGCCCCCCGCTCCGTCCCGCTCGCGTCGAGGGCGTCGAGCATCACCCGGTAGGCGGTCGGCGCGGTGAACAGGACCGACACCCTGTGCTCCCCGATCGCCGCCAACAGCGCCTTTGGCTGGGCCTGTTCGAGCAGCAGCGCGCACGCGCCCGCCCGCATGGGGAAGATCACCAGGCCACCGAGCCCGAAGGTGAAGCCGAGCGGCGGGCTGCCCGCGAAGAGGTCCCCGGGACCGGGGCGCACCACCTCGCGCGAAAAGGTGTCCGCCACCGCCAGCACATCGCGGTGGAAGTGTGCGCACCCCTTGGGGCGCCCGGTCGTCCCCGAGGTGAACGCGATCAGCGCCACATCGTCCGCCGCGGTCTCCA
Organism: Streptomyces sp. NPDC059142; assembly: GCF_042755665.1. Taxonomy (NCBI): domain Bacteria; kingdom Bacillati; phylum Actinomycetota; class Actinomycetes; order Kitasatosporales; family Streptomycetaceae; genus Streptomyces; species Streptomyces sp. NPDC059142. Next base: position 8,030 of record NZ_JBHZDA010000052.1, on the reverse strand, counting down.
CCGCCGTGTACCGGCCGGGCTTGGCGCGCGCCCGCGCCAGCAGGTCGTCCGGGTCCTCGCCGCCGTACGCCGTGATCCGCAGCCCGGGGACCCGCGCCCCGGCCAGATCGTCCAACGACCGTACGTCACACAGGGCGTGGCGGATCTCGGCGATCTCGCAGACGGCCGCGAGCTCCGGCGCGCGCTGCTGGGCGAGCACCGTCACGGCCACGGCGCCCGCCTTGAGCACCGCGAGCCAGCAGGCCGCCAGCCAGGGGGTGGTCGGCCCGCGCAGCAGAACCCGGTTGCCGGGCACCACCCCCAGGTCGTCCTGGAGCACCCCCGCGATCCGGTCGACATGGCCGCGCAGTGTGCCGTACGACCAGACCTCGCCCGTGGCGGTACGGAAGACGGGGCGGTCCTGGCCGAACCGTTCGGCCGTGCGATCCAGCAACTCGACCGCCGCGTTGAGGCGTTCGGGAGTGGGTGTCCCGCGCGGGAGGAGGAGCCGGGGCCACTGCTCCGCCGGGGGCAGCCGGTCACGGGGGAAGGTGTCGGTGTGGGCGGACGGTGTCAGCTCCATGGTTCGCCCCCTGGTGGTGTGTGGGGTCGCCCATCGAGCGTATCGTGAACTTGACGACAGTCAACGGCGCGTCATAGACGTGCTGGAGGTGGGTCCGGATGCCTGTTTTCTCGCTCGATCCGGCACAGACCGCGTGGTGCGCGGAGCTGCGCGCGCTGGCCCGACGCCGGCTGCGTCCGCTCGCGGAGCGCGGTGAACCGGGCCGGGTCAACCGCCCCCTCCTCGCGGAGCTGGGCCGACTCGGCCTGCTGGAGCGGGTGTTCACCTCCTCGGCGCTGGAGCTCTGTCTGCTCAGGGAATCCCTCGCCCAGGGATGCACGGAGGCGGAGACCGCACTCGCCCTCCAGGGGCTCGGCACGTACCCCGTCGTGCTGACCGGTACGGAGCGGCAGCGCGACCGGTGGCTGCCCGAGGTCTGCGCGGGGCGCGCGGTCGCCGCCTTCGCGCTGAGCGAGCCGGGCGCGGGCTCGGACGCGGCGGCGCTGACGCTGCGGGCCGAACCGGACCGCGCGGGCTGGCGGTTGACCGGGGAGAAGCGCTGGATCTCCAACGCGCCCGAGGCGGACTTCTACACGGTCTTCGCCCGGACGGGCCCCGGCGCCGCCCCGGTGACATCGGCCGACGGCCGGGACTCGCCGGACCCGGGCTCCGCCTCCGCCCCCACCTCCCACGCCGTCCCGGACGGGGCCCGCCGGGGGTCCCGGGGTGTGACCGCGTTCCTGGTCCCCGCCGACCGCCCGGGGCTGACCGGATCGCCTCTGGAGATGCTCTCCCCGCACCCCGTCGGCGCCCTCGTCCTCGACGCGGTGCCGGTGACGGGCGAGGACGTGCTCGGCGAGGTGGGCCGGGGCTTCCGTACCGCGATGACCACCCTGAACCTGTTCCGCCCGAGCGTCGGCGCGTTCGCCGTCGGCATGGCGCAGGCGGCCCTGGACGCGGCGCTGGAGCACACCGCCACCCGCACCGCGTTCGGCGGCCCGCTCAAGGACCTCCAGAGCGTCGCGCACCAGGTCGCGGAGATGGCGACCAGGACCGAGGCGGCACGGCTGCTGGTGTACGCGGCGGCCTGCGCGTACGACACCGGCGCCCCGGACGTGCCCGCGCGCTCGGCCATGGCGAAGCTGTACGCCACGGAGGCCGCCCAATACGTCGTCGACGCCGCCGTCCAGCTCCACGGAGCCCGCGCCCTCCAGCGCGGCCATCCGCTGGAACACCTCTACCGGGAGGTCCGCGCGCCACGGATCTACGAGGGCGCCACCGAGGTCCAGCGCACGATCATCGCGAAGGAGCTGTACGGATGAGCGCGGACACGGCGAAAGAGCCGTACGGATGAGCAGAGACATCGCGAAGGAGCCGTACGGATGTCCGGACACGACGAAGGAGCCGTACGGATGAGCCCGGAACGCGTCAACCCCGCCGGCCTCGCGCCCGCCACCGGCTTCTCGCACGCGGTCGTCGCCACAGGTGGCCGGATCGTCCTGCTGGCCGGGCAGACCGCGCTCGACCCGGCCGGCCGGATCACCGGCGCGGACCTGCCCGCCCAGTTCGCGACCGCCCTCGGCAACCTGCTGACCGCGCTCGCGGCGGCGGGCGGGGCGCCGGGCGATCTGGCCCGGGTCACCGTCTACACCACCGACGTCGCCGAGTACCGCGCGCACACGCCCGAGCTCGGCCGGATCTGGCGGGGGCTGGCGGGCCGTGACTACCCGGCGATGGCGGTGATCGGCGTCGTACGCCTCTGGGACGAACAGGCGCTGGTGGAACTGGACGGCATCGCGGTCCTGCCGTGAGGCCCGGCCGGAACCGTTCCGCGGCCCCGGCCCGGGGAGGGCCGTCGGCCGTCGGTCACGAGTCGATCGGTGTGGTCTTCGTGCAGTTGGTGAACGGCACCCAGGGACGCCCGCCACCGCTCTGCGGACCCGTCGCGTACGTCGGGTTCCCGGTGATCTTCTGGTTGCGCTCCTCGTGCGTGATGTCGATCCCGAAGAGCTTGAACCCGAGGGTGAACTGCCCTGCGGAGACACCGAATCCGATGCCGAGCGAGGCGTTCCACCAGTCGGTGTTGGCCTCGTAGTCCAGCCGGGTCAGCTTCCCCTTGTCGTGCAGCAGCCGGTCGATGGGGCCCGCGTCGTCCGTCAGCGGCTCGGCCGCCGAGCTGGGGGAGGGGATGGCCTTGCTCGCCGGGTTGTCACCGCGCCCGCGCAGCCAGTCCTCGACGGCCTGGCTGTCGGCGTCGTTGTCGAGCTTGACCTCGGCCGACTCCGTGTGGACCTGCGACTTGATGGTGCCGCCCCCACCGCCGACGTCGATCGTCACCGGACCGGCGTTGGCACCGCCGCCGACCTGGACGCCGGGACCGTCGCCGCTCTCCTGGCTGGAGGTGATGACCAGCTTCTCCGGGTGGTGCGGCTGGTCGTCCTCCTCCTCCTGGTCGTAGGCGGCGGCGTCGTAGGTGATGGCGATCTGCTGCATCCGGCTGCCCTTGGCCTGCGCGACCTCACCGACCGTGCCGTTGAGGGAGAACGTGTAGATGAAGGTGATCTTCCCGGCGTCTGGCCCGGTCTTGGTGCGCATCACCACCACGTCGTTGCTCATCGCCCCGGCCAGCCCGTCGGCGGAGACGTTGCCGACGTCTTTGGTGTCCTTGGCCGAACCGATGACACTCTTGGACTGGGACTCCTTGATGAGCTTTTCCAGCGCCTCGCCCTTGACCTTCGGGTTGTTCTTGGTGACCTCCTTGGCGATGGTGTCCTTGAGGGCCTTGACCGCCTTGTCGTCCTTGGCGAACGACTTCCCGAAGCTCACCCCGCCCGACACCTCCGTGGAGGTCTTGGTGATGTCGACGTCCGGCGCCTTCTCCGGATCGATGTCCGGCCTCTTCTTCTGGGCACCGGCGTTGCATATCATCCCCAGCTCGGCGGAGCGGGCCCCGGGAGGACGGCTCTGGCACTTCTCCGCCGCCTTGAGGAACTCGGCGAACTGCTTGGCGTCCTCCAGGTTCGCCTCCAGGTCCGCCTGCGGATCGTCGCTCTTGTTCCCGTTGAACAGCCACTGTCCGCCGCTGCCACTGCTCTTCATGTAACTGCCGCTCAGCGAGGCGCTGCCGCCCCAGTCCTTCAGCCCGGGGATGCCCGCCGAGATGCTCGCCGTGACACCGCCGCCGGTCTCGGTGACCCGCTCCAGCGTGACGGTGCCGTCCGACCACTGACTGACCTTGAGCTGCTCCGAGCTGCTGATCTTGATGAAGAGGATCTGCACGACGACGGTGGTCTTGGTCTGGTCGACGGCGAGCAGGCACTTCGTGGGCTGGAAGGGATCGTCCACGGGGACGACCGGATCGTCGCCGTCGCCGTCGCCGTCGCCGTCGTCCCCGTCCTCGCCGTCTCCGTTCTTCCCGTCCTTGCCGTCCTTGCCGTCGGCGACGTCGGGTCTGGCGCAGGACTCGGCCCCGCCCCAGGGGTTCATGGCGCGGCACGCGGCGTACCGCAGGCCCTCGTTCTCGGCCCGGGACACCGCAGCCACGGATATTCCGCCGATGAGCAGGACCACCACACCGAGCAGGGCGAGATACTCGATCCCGGTCTGTCCTCTGCTGTCGCGATAGGGGCGGCGGGCCGCACGGCGCGGACGTCCGCCCCGCGCGTGCCCCTCGCACACCCCTCGGGAGCGCTTCATCCGTACTCCTCACCCGTGCCGTCGCCGTTCCCCTGAGCGCCGGTAGCCTAAGGACGAACCCGGGCCCAACGGCAGGGTCCGAGGGCCCAGTTCAGGGCCCAGGTACAGACCTATGACGTGGTGTGGCATAGGCCCTGAGCAGCCAGGGGAGCGCCGGGGCGGTGTGCGGGGGTACGGGGCGGTGTGATCCCGCGCGGCCGGCGCGACGGAAAGAATCTCGGATTCGATCACCCGGCGAATGAACCGGGCGCCGCCAACTCCCGTCTTCCGTGCCGATCCGGGGTTTGTCGAGTCTTTACTTCACCTTTGGGGGAGAGTTGCACAGAAGCACACGCAGGGCCGGCGCCGCGATGGTCGCCGCACTGCTCACGGCGGGGCTCACGACGGGCGCGGCCGCGGCCGGCCAGGACACCGCGGGGAACATCGCGGGAGACGCCGCCACCCAGGCGTTCCAGGCGAAGGTCCGCAAGGCCCAGGGCGCTTCGTCCATGGTCACCCTGATCACCGGGGACCGGGTGCACGTGGACGACAAGGGCCGGGTGACCCGTATCGAGCCCGCGCAGGGCCGCGAGGGCATACGCATGGCGGTCCGCCAGGTCGGCGGCGCCACCTACGTCATACCGTCCGACGCCAGTGCGCTGATCGCCCAGGGCACCCTGGACCGGCGGCTGTTCGACGTCACGGGGCTCATCAAGAACAAGTACGACGACGCCCACCGCTCCACACTGCCGCTGATCGTGTCGTACACGAAGGACAAGGCGCGGGCGAAGTCGGCGATCGCGGCCGCCGACGTCTCGGTCCGCCGCACTCTGCCCGCCGTCAAGGGCGAGGCCGTGACCGCGCCGAAGACGGACTCGGGCGACGTGTGGCACGCGCTCACCGCCCCCGGCGCCCGGCGCGGCGCCGACCGCGCGGTGGCGACCGGTATCGAGCGGGTGTGGCTGGACGGCAAGCGCCGCGCGAGCCTCGACAAGAGCGTCGCGCAGATCGGCGCGCCCAGCGCGTGGAAGGCCGGTTACGACGGCAAGGGCGTGAAGATCGCCGTCCTGGACACCGGTGTCGACCAGACGCACCCGGACCTCAAGGGCGTCGAGATCGCGGAGAAGGACTTCTCCGGCTCGGGCAACACCATCGACCACGTCGGCCACGGCACCCATGTCGCGTCGACCGCCGCCGGTTCCGGTGCCAAGTCCGGCGGGAAGTACAAGGGCGTCGCGCCCGGCGCGAAGATCCTCGACGGCAAGGTGCTCGACGACGCCGGATTCGGCGACGACTCCGGCATCATCGCGGGCATGCAGTGGGCCGCCGACCAGGGCGCGCAGGTGGCCAACCTCAGCCTCGGCGGCGGCGACACGGCGGAGGTCGACCCGCTGGAAGCGGCCGTCGACAAGCTCTCCGCCGAGAAGGGCATCCTGTTCGTCATCGCCGCGGGCAACGAGGGCCCCGAAGCGGAGACCATCGGCTCCCCCGGCAGCGCGGCCTCCGCGCTCACCGTCGGCGCGGTCGACCGCAAGGACGCGATCGCGGACTTCTCCAGCGTCGGCCCGACGGCCGACGGCTCCCTCAAGCCCGACATCACCGCGCCCGGCGTGGACATCGTCGCCGCGAAGGCGGCCCAGGGCGAGATCGGCGACCCGGCGGCCGACGGCTACGTGTCCATGTCCGGTACGTCCATGGCGACCCCGCATGTGGCGGGCGCCGCCGCGCTCCTCGCGCAGCAGCACCCGGACTGGACCGGCCAGCGGATCAAGCAGGCGCTGACCGCCTCCGCGAAGCCCGGCAGCGGCCTCACCGCGTTCCAGCAGGGCACCGGCCGCGCCGACGTGGCCAAGGCGATCACCCAGAGCGTGGTCAGCGAGCAGACCTCGGTGAACTTCGGCGTCCAGCAGTGGCCGCACACCGACGACAAGGCCGTGACCAAGCAGATCACCTACCGCAACAGCGGCAAGACCCCGGTCACCCTCGCTCTCTCGCTGGAGACCGTCGGCCCCAAGGGCAAGCCCGCCCCGGCCGGCTTCTTCACGACGGGCGCCGACCGTGTCACCGTGCCCGCAGGCGGCACCGCGAAGGTCGGTCTCACCAGCAACACCCGGATCGGCAGCCTCGACGGCCTGTACTCCGGCGCCCTCGTCGCCAAGGCCACCGAGGGCGGCCAGAGCGTCCGTACCTCCTTCGGTGTGAACCGTGAGATCGAGTCCTACGACCTCACCCTGAAGTTCATCGACACCAAGGGCAAGCCCGCCCGCGCCGTGGCTTCCGTCTTCGGCCACGCCGGCACGTTCTGGAAGGACGCGCCCGGCACCGGCACCGGCAAGATCCGGGTGCCGAAGGGCACGTACATGATCGACGCCCCGGTCGAGACCCCGAAGGCGGGAGGTGGCGACCCGGACCTGGCGCTCATGACGCAGCTCAAGTACTCCGCCACCAAGAACGGGACGGTGACCTTCGACGCCCGCAAGGCGAAGCCGGTCTCCATCACCACGCCGGAGTCCGCGAAGGCCAACGGCGCCTACGTCAACTACGGCCTGACAACCGCCGACACCAGCCTCCTGAGCACCTACTTCCAGGACAGCTTCAAGGGTTTCAGGACCGCCCAGGTCGGCCCGGCGCTGTCCGCGAAGCAGTTCATCACCCAGGTCGGCGGCATGTGGCAGAAGGGCAGCACCAGCTACAACCTGCTCTACGCGCGCACCGGTTCGATGTACACCGGCTTCACGCACAAGGCGGCCACGAGTGAACTGGCCCGGGTCGACCTGAAGATCGGCGCCTCCGCCAAGAACCGCAACGGCGTCGTCAACCCCTTCTGGTCCGCCGACTCGTTCGGCATCGGCACGGTCGGCGACCCGATCGCGCTGCCCACCACCGCGAAGACGTATGTCACCGCGCCCAAGGGCTTCAAGTGGGAGTTCTTCGTCAGCCAGGAGGGCCGCACGGACGACGGCGGCGAGGCGTTCCTCGGCTCGGACCCGGCCAGGACGTTCACCCCGAAGAAGACGTACGAGAAGACGTACAACGTCGGTGTGTTCAGCCCCAAGATCGACGAGTTCAACCTCGCCCAGCGCTACAACAACGAGATGCAGGCCTGCATCGACATCTTCACCGACGGCGCCGGGCACTCCGGAGACTCGCCGGTGACCAAGCAGCAGACCGTCATCAGCGTCGACGGCAAGAAGCTCGTCAACGTGAAGGAACCGCTCTGCCAGTACACCGACGCGCTGCCCTCGAAGTCCTCCCGCATCGTGATCAGCACCGACGCCTCGCGCTCCACCAAGGTCGCGGGCGTCACGAGCCGGCTCGTAGCGGCCTGGGGATTCACCTCGAAGAAGACCGCCGCCGACACGGTCGTGGACCTGCCGCTCTCCACCGTCCGCTTCGCCCCGAAGCTGGACCTGGCGAGCACCGCGGCCGCCGGCAAGAAGCTCACCGTCCCGCTGTCGATCCAGGGACCGGCCGCCGGTAAGGGCTTCAAGTCGCTCTCCGTGCAGGTCTCCTACGACGGCGGCACCAAGTGGGCCAAGGCGCCCGTCACCACCGCGAAGGACGGCAAGAAGAGCCTGTCGCTGACCCACCCGAAGAAGGCCACCTCGGTCTCCTTCAAGGCGAAGCTGACGGACAAGAACGGCAACACCTACGACGTGACCGTCCTGAAGGCGTACCTGCTCAAGTAGGTCCGCCGACACGGAGAAACACGCGTCGAACCGCGCCCGGGGAACACACACCCCACACCCCGGCGCGGCCCCGCGCCCCCCCCGGGGGGCCCCCGCGCCCGGGCGCCCCCGGGGGGGGGGGGGGG
>NZ_JBHZDA010000051.1:0-52133 GCF_042755665.1 Streptomyces sp. NPDC059142 | reverse complement strand
CGGCGGCTCCTCGCGTACCGGTATGTCACCGGCTCCGGCTCAGTGGATGTCGCCCATCAGCGACCTGACCTTCTTCCGGTACATGTAGATCGCGATGCCCGCCAGCGTGGCGAGCAGCGCCTCCAGGGCCACCACGCCCGTACGGCTCAGATCCACGCCGCCGATCGAGAGCAGCCCGGTCACCGAGTCGCCCGCCGTCACGGCCAGGAACCAGACGCCCATCATCTGGCTCGCGTACTTCGTCGGCGCCATCTTCGTCGTCACCGACAGGCCGACCGGGGAGACGCACAGCTCGCCGACGGTCTGGATCAGATAGATGCCCACCAGCCACATCGGGCTGACCAGGGTGCCCCCGCCCGCCATGACCAGCGGGATCAGGAAGAAGAAGAACGAGACGCCGATGAAGAACAGCCCCGCGGCGAACTTCACGACCGTGCTCGGCTCCTGGCCCCTGCGGTTGAGCCACAGCCAGAACCAGGCGATGACCGGCGCCAGCGCCATGATGAAGACCGGGTTCAGCGACTGGTACCAGGAGGTCGGGAAGGACAGGCCGAAGAGCGAGTCGGCGGCCTTCGTCGTACCGAACGCCTGAACCGTCGAACCGCCCTGGTCGTAGATCATCCAGAAGACGGCCGCGGCCACGAAGAACCAGATGTACCCGGACATCTTGGTCTGCTCGGTCGCCGACAGCTCCTTGTCGCGCTTGATCCGGATCAGTACGGCGGCCGGGATGGCCAGGCCCGCGAGGGTCAGCGGGACCATCGCCCAGTTGAGGGTGAAGTGGCCGCTGAAGCCGACCACGCCGTAGAAGACGGCCGCGATCAGCAGCCAGGTCATCCCCTTGCGCAGCCAGGTCGCGCGCTCCTCGCGGGAGAGCGGGGTGGGGACGCGGCTGCTCTCCGGGCTGAGGTGCTTCGTACCGAGCAGGAAGACGACCAGGCCGATCCCCATGCCGACCGCGGCGAGCGCGAAGCCGAGGTGCCAGCTGTACTTCTCGCCCACGGTGCCGATGATCAGCGGGGCGAAGAAGGCGCCGATGTTGATGCCCATGTAGAAGACGGTGAATCCGCCGTCGCGCCGCGGGTCGTTCGGGCCGTCGTAGAGATGGCCGACCATCGTGGAGATGTTGGCCTTCAGCAGACCCGAACCGAGGGCCACCAGGGCCAGACCGGCGAAGAACGTCCCCGAGCCGGGCAGGGCGAGGGTGAGGTGGCCCACCATGATCGTGCCGGCCGCGATCGTGACGGTCTTGCGCGGGCCCCAGACCCGGTCCCCCAGCCAGCCGCCGGGCAGTGCCAGCAGGTAGACCATGGAGAGGTAGATGGAGTAGATGGCCGTGGTCGTGGCCAGGTCCATCCCCAGGCCGCCGCCCTGGAGCCCCTTCGAGGCGTCAGGACCGCCGGACAGCAGATAGATGGTGAGCAGTGCTCTCATGCCGTAGAAGCTGAAGCGCTCCCACATCTCGGTCATGAAGAGAGTGGCCAGTCCGCGGGGGTGGCCGAAGAAGGTCTTCTCCGTGCCGCCGGGTGCGCCGGGCGACTCGGGCGAATCCTTCGTCAGGCTGGACGCCATGGGTCGATCCTTCGTGGGGGGTTGGCACATAAAAAGGACCTTCGGCGCTCAGCAGGCCAAAGGTCCCCAGGTGGTACTACAGGCGTCTCGCCACCATACGGCACGACAGAGCATGATATGGAAGGACTTGAGAGATGGATCACAGGTTTCCATGTGGTGGAACGCCTATATTCGAAGGCTGATCATCGGATCGCACCGTAGGGCCGCAGGTGTGGTTCCAGGACCCGTGCGCGGCTCGTCCGCCGGGCGCCGGGCGGTCCGCCGCGTCTCCGCGGCCCTCGTCGAGCACATCCCGGCGGTCGCCCTTTGCGGTCTACCATCACCCCATGACCCGTGTACTGCTCGCCGAGGACGACGCTTCCATCTCGGAGCCGCTGGCCCGCGCCCTGCGCCGGGAGGGATACGAGGTCGAGGTCCGGGAGGACGGCCCCACCGCGCTGGACGCCGGACTCCAGGGTGGCATCGACCTCGTCGTCCTCGACCTGGGCCTGCCCGGCATGGACGGCCTCGAAGTCGCCCGCAGACTGCGCGCCGAAGGCCATACCGTCCCGATCCTGGTGCTGACCGCGCGCGCCGACGAGGTGGACACCGTCGTCGGCCTGGACGCCGGCGCCGACGACTACGTGACCAAGCCGTTCCGGCTCGCGGAGCTGCTGGCACGTGTACGGGCGCTGCTGCGGCGCGGCGCCGCGGACCCCGTTCCCGCCCCGGCGACCCACGGCGTACGGATCGACGTCGAGTCGCACCGGGCCTGGATGGGCGACGAGGAACTACAGCTCACGGCCAAGGAGTTCGACCTGCTGCGGGTCCTGGTCCGGGACGCGGGCCGGGTCGTCACCCGCGACCAGCTCATGCGCGAGGTCTGGGACACCACCTGGTGGTCGTCGACCAAGACGCTCGACATGCACATCTCCTGGCTGCGCAAGAAGCTCGGCGACGACGCGGCGAACCCCCGCTACATCGCGACGGTACGGGGCGTCGGCTTCCGCTTCGAGAAGAGCTGACGGCTCGGGGAAGAGCCGACGGCTTCGGGATGTGCTGACGCCCGGAGGGCACCATGCGTCGTCGCCTGATCAACTCCACGCTCGCCGTGGTGCTCGTCGTCATCGCCGTCTTCGGGGTGTCGCTCGTCATCGTCGAGACCCGCACGATCAGCAACAGCGCCCAGGAGAGCGTGGACTCCGAGGCGCTGCGGCTGGTCAGCATCGTCGACAGCCGGCTGCTCGGCGGCGACCGGGTCACCGCCAAGATCCTCTCCGAACAGGTCGACCAGAAGCGGTACGCCCGGATCGAGATCCCCGGCCGGCCGGTCGTCGAGATCGGCTCGCGCCCGTCCGGCAGCGTCATCCGCGCGAAGGCGGAGGGCGAGGAGGGCGAGACCGTCACCGTCGAGGAGGCGCGCTCCTCGGTCACCCGCGAGGTCGGCCGTACGCTGCTGATCATCGGCGCGGTGGCGCTGCTCGCCGTCGTCGCGGCCGTCCTGCTCGCCGTACGCCAGGCCAACCGGCTGGCCTCGCCGCTCACCGACCTCGCCGAGACCGCGGAGCGGCTGGGGTCCGGCGATCCGCGCCCCCGCCACAAGCGCTACGCGGTGCCCGAACTGGACCGGGTCGCGGATGTGCTGGACTCCAGCGCCGAGCGGATCGCGCGGATGCTCACCGCCGAGCGCCGGCTCGCCGCGGACGCCTCGCACCAGCTCCGTACGCCCCTGACCGCCCTGTCCATGCGGCTGGAGGAGATCTCCGCCACCGACGATCTGGACACGGTCAAGGAGGAGGCCACCATCGCGCTGACGCAGGTCGAGCGGCTCACCGATGTGGTGGAACGGCTCCTCACCAACGCGCGCGACCCCCGGACCGGCTCCGCCGTCGCCTTCGATCTCGACGAGGTCGTCAAGCAGCAGATCGAGGAGTGGCGCCCCGCCTACCGCAGTGCGGGCCGGGCCATCGTCTGTTCGGGCCGCCACGGCATGCGGGCCGTCGCGACCCCGGGCGCGGTCGCCCAGGTGCTCGCGGCGCTGATCGAGAACTCGCTGATGCACGGGGGCGGTACCGTCGCGCTGCGCACCCGGGTCACCGGCAACCAGTCGGTGATCGAGGTGACCGACGAGGGGCCGGGGGTGCCGGCGGACCTCGGGGCGCGGATCTTCGAGCGGACCATCAGCGGCCGGAACTCCACCGGGATCGGTCTCGCCGTGGCCCGCGATCTCGCGGAGGCGGACGGCGGGCGGCTGGAGCTGCTGCAACAGCAGCCGCCGATCTTCGCGCTCTTCCTCAGCCGCGAGGCCAGTACGCGCACGGCCCGCAAGGAGCCGGACCGCCCGGTCCGCTGAGGGCCCCGACCGTCGGGCACGGACCGTCGGGTACGGACCGTCGGGTACGGCCGAGCAGGTGCGGCCGAGCAGGTACGGGGTGGGTCAGCGCCCGAGGCGGCTGACGGCGGGCGCCCCGTCCGCCCCGTCGGCGGTGCCTCGCTCCGTGCCCCCGGCGTCGGCGCCGGCGTCCGGGGAGGGCAGGGCCTGGAACACCCAGGTGCGGTACGACCAGAAGCGGAACAGCGTGGCTATCGCGGTGCCGAGGAACTTGAACACGTTGCTCTGGAGCGGGGTGTCCCAGCCGAAGCCGTACGTCGCCGTGTACAGCACCCCGTTCTCGATCACCAGTCCGACCACGCTGAACAGCAGGAAGAGCGTCAGCTCACGGGTGCGGCGGCTCTTGTCGCGGTCCCGGTAGGTGAAGTAGCGGAACCCCACGTAGTTGAAGGCGATCGCGACGACGGTGGCCAGCACACTGGCCCGGACCACGGGCAGCTCCGTCGTGTGCCGGACGAGGTTGAAGACCAGCAGGTTGACCAGCAGCCCCAGGCCGCCCACCGCACCGAATTTGGCCGCCTCGCGCACGAGCCGCCCCAGCCGCACGCGCAGTGCGCCCTGTTCGCTCATCTGGCTGCTCAGCCCCGTCCGGTCGCTGTCGGTGTGTGGTGCCGGAGATCGGCATCGCTGTCGAACCATGCTAACCAGCCCCCTCCCGGCCCGCCCGCTCGTCCACAGCCCCCCGGGCCCCGTGCGGAGGGCACCTGTGGACAAGTGGGCGGGCCGGTCCCGACGGCGGCTACGCTAGGTGCGTGACGTTCCCGGTAGTCGGCATGGTCGGCGGCGGTCAGCTCGCCCGTATGACCCACGAGGCGGGCATCCCCCTCGGCCTCAGATTCAAGCTCCTCAGTGACACCCCCCAGGACTCGGCGGCCCAGGTGGTGAGCGAGGTCGTCGTGGGCGACTATCGCGACCTGGACACGCTGCGTGACTTCGCGCGCGGCTGCGATGTGATCACCTTCGATCACGAGCATGTCCCGGTCGAGCACCTGCGCGCCCTGGAGGCCGACGGCATCCCCGTCAGACCGGGCCCCGAGGCGCTGCTGCACGCCCACGACAAGGGCGTCATGCGCGCGCGGCTCATGGAGCTGGGCGTGCCCTGCCCGCGCCACCGGATCGTGGCCGACCCGGCCGACGCCGCCGCGTTCGCCGCCGAGGTGGGCGGCTTCCCTGTCATCCTGAAGACGGTGCGCGGCGGGTACGACGGCAAGGGCGTCTGGCTCGTACGGTCCGAGGCGGACGCGGCGGAGCCCTTCCGCGCCGGCGTCCCCGTGCTGGCCGAGGAGAAGGTCGACTTCGTACGGGAGCTGGCGGCGAACATCGTCCGTTCGCCCCACGGCCAGGCCGTCGCCTACCCCGTGGTCGAGTCCCAGCAGGTCGACGGCGTCTGCGACACGGTCATCGCGCCCGCGCCCGGACTCTCCGAGGAACTGTCGGGCGAGGCCCAGCGGCTCGCGCTGCGGATCGCCGCCGAGCTGGGCGTGGTGGGCCACCTCGCGGTGGAGCTGTTCGAGACCCGGGCCGCCGACGGCACCCCCGGCATCCTCGTCAACGAGCTGGCGATGCGCCCGCACAACTCCGGGCACTGGACCCAGGACGGCGCGATCACCTCGCAGTTCGCCAACCATGTACGGGCGGTCCTCGACCTGCCGCTGGGCGACCCGCGCCCGCGCGCGCCCTGGACGGTCATGTGCAACGTGCTGGGCGGTGACTACCCCGACATGTACACGGCGTATCTGCACTGCATGGCCAGGGACCCCCAGCTCAAGATCCACATGTATGGCAAGGACGTGAAGCCCGGCCGCAAGGTGGGGCACGTCAACACCTACGGCGACGACCTGGACGACGTGCTGGAGCGCGCCCGTCACGCAGCCGGCTACCTCAGAGGAACGATCACCGAATGACCGCCCGCCCGTCGCCCGGCCACCGCCCCTCATCGAGCGCTGACGCGCGCAGGTCCCCCCTGGTCGGCATCGTCATGGGTTCCGACTCGGACTGGCCCGTCATGGAGGCCGCCGCCACGGCGCTCCACGAGTTCGAGATCCCGTACGAGGTGGATGTCGTCTCCGCCCACCGCATGCCGCACGAGATGATCGCGTACGGCGAGGACGCGGCGGGCCGCGGCCTGAAGGCGATCATCGCGGGCGCGGGCGGCGCGGCCCATCTGCCGGGCATGCTGGCCTCGGTCACCCCGCTGCCGGTGATCGGCGTCCCCGTACCCCTGAAGTACCTGGACGGCATGGACTCGCTGCTCTCCATCGTCCAGATGCCGGCCGGGGTCCCGGTCGCCACGGTCTCGGTGGGCGGCGCACGCAACGCGGGCCTGCTGGCCGCCCGGATCCTCGCGGCGCACGACCAGGAGCTTCAGGAGCGGATGCGCGAGTTCCAGCAGGACCTGAGGCAGCAGGCGACGGAGAAGGGCCAGCGGCTGCGCGCGAAGGTCGCCGGCTCCGAGCACTTCGGGTTCGGCACATGACCGCGCCGGAGGCGTCCTCCCGCCCGGCCGGTGACTTCCTGGAGGCCGCCCGCGCCCTGCTGGCCGACGCCCCGGTCGTCGACGGCCACAACGACCTGCCGTGGGCCCTGCGCGAGCACGTGCGGTACGACCTGGACCGCCTCGACATCGCCGGGGACCTGTCGGGGCAGCTCCACACCGACATCCCCCGGCTGCGGAGCGGCGGCGTGGGCGGCCAGTTCTGGTCCGTGTACGTACGCTCCGACATGGCCGGGGACGACGCGGTCAGCGCGACGCTGGAACAGATCGACGTGGTCGGCCGGCTCCTCGACCGCTACCCCGGCGACCTGGCCCGCGCGCTCACCGCCGACGACATGGAGACCGCGCGCCGCGAGGGCAGGATCGCCTCGCTGATGGGCGCCGAGGGCGGCCACTCCATCAACAACTCGCTGGCCACGCTGCGCGCCCTGTACACGCTGGGCGTGCGCTACATGACGCTCACCCACAACGACAATCTGCGCTGGGCCGACTCGGCCACGGACGCCCCGTCGGTGGGCGGGCTCTCGCCCTTCGGCCGCGAAGTGGTCCGCGAGATGAACCGGGCCGGCATGCTGGTCGACCTCTCGCACGTGGCGGCCACGACGATGCGCGACGCGCTCGCCACGACGGCCGCGCCGGTGATCTTCTCGCACTCGTCGGCGCGCGCGGTCTGCGACCACCCGCGCAACATCCCGGACGACGTCCTGGAGCGGCTGCCCGCCAACGGGGGCGTCGCGATGGCGACGTTCGTCCCGAAGTTCATCCTCCCCGCGGCGGTGGCCTGGACCCGGGAGGCCGACGCGAACATGCTCGCGCACGGGCTGCACCCGCTGGCCACGACCGCCGACGCGATGCGTGTCCACGAGGACTTCGAGGCGGCGAACCCGCGCCCGGTCGCGACGGCGGCCACCGTCGCCGACCACCTCGACCACATGCGCGAGGCCGCGGGCATCGACCACATCGGCATCGGCGGCGACTTCGACGGCACGGCGTTCACCCCGCAGGGCCTGGAGGACGTCGCCGGCTATCCGAACCTGATCGCGGAGCTGCTGAGCCGCGGCTGGTCGACGGCGGACATCTCCAAGGTGACCTGGGGCAACGCGGTCCGGGTGCTCCGGGCGGCGGAGGACGTCTCACGCGCGCTGCGCGTCGAACGCCCGGCGTCCCAGGCGACGATCACGGACCTCGACGGCTGATCCCCGTACCGCCGGGGGCGGGTGTCGGCACGTACCGGCAACCGCCCCCGGCCGGTCACGGCGGGAGAGCCCGCCGGCCGGGAGGGTCAGGAGGAGCAGAGACAGAACGGGTGCCCGGCCGGGTCCGCGTAGACCCGGAACGTCCGCTCCCGGTCCGCCGTGTCCAGCGGTACGGCGCCCAGCGCCAGCACGCCCTTCTCCGCCACGTCCAGGTCCCGCACCATCAGGTCCAGATGGAACTGCTGGGGAGTCTCCGCCGCGGGCCACGAGGGCGGTACGAAGCCCGGCGCGGCCTGGAAGGAGAGTGGGGTGCCCGGGGCGCCCCGCAGCTCGATCCAGGAGTCGGTGCCCTCCCCGAGCGCCACGGGCTCACCTCCCAGCACCTCGGCGTAGAAGCGGGCGAGCGCGAGCGGATCCGGGCAGTCCAGGACGACGGTGTCGAGTGTGGCGATGGCCATGACGTTCACTCCTCGGGATCGGTGGACGGCGCACTGACATACCGGTCGCCGGTCGCGTGTTACTGCTGAACGACGTCAACGGGTAACCGTTACCGCATGCTCCCGTATCGGGGGTAACGTCGCAACCATGAATGACCGCCCGCCCGCTCCCGGAGGGCTCGCCCTGGTCCAGTCCCTCGTCAACTCGATGGACCTGGAGACACGCTCCGACCTGCTCTCCACGGCGGAGGGCCGGGCCGCCTTCGGCCTCGCGGCGCACGAGGTGGAGGCGGCCCGCGCGCTGCGCCGGGCCCTGCGCACCGCCTGCCTCGCGCACGCGGGCATCCATCCGCGCGGCCGCTCCGTCGCCGACCTGGACGCGCTCCTCGCCGGGGCGCCGCTGCGGATCGCCGTCGGTCCCGGCGGCGAGGCCGCGCTCCGCCCCGCGACCGCGCCCGGCACGCTGCTGTCCCGGATCGCGGAGGCCATCGCGGCGGCGTCCGCCGACGGTACGTGGAACCGGCTCAAGGCGTGCGAGGCGGAGGACTGCCACTGGGCGTTCTACGACCGCAGCCCGGCCGGACGGGGCCGCTGGTGCTCGATGTCGGCCTGCGGCGCGCGCGCCAAGATGCGCGCCTACCGGGCCCGCCTCATGGACGGCGGCGGCGCCCCCCTCTGACCCGTACGCCGCGGGCCCCGGCGTACGGCCACGGGCCCCGGCGCGCACGGCGTCCACGCGGCGCGCACGGCGTCCACGCGGCGCTCGGGTGTCGGGCGTCAGGCGCGCGGGCGCCCCATCGCACGGTACGTCCACCCCGCCGCGCGCCACCGCTCCGGGTCCAGCGCGTTGCGCCCGTCGAGGATCAGCGGGCGCGCCGCCACGGCGGCCAGCGCCGCCGGGTCCAGCTCGCGAAACTCGCGCCACTCCGTCAGATGCAGCACCACATCGGCGCCGCGCACCGCCTCCAGCGCCGACTCCGCGTACCCCAGCGTCGGGAAGAGGTGCCGGGCGTTCGCCATGCCCTTCGGGTCGTAGACCGTGACCTGGCCGCCCTGGAGATGGATCTGGCCCGCGACATTGAGCGCGGGGGAGTCCCGTACATCGTCCGAGTCCGGCTTGAACGTCGCGCCGAGTACGGCGACCCGCTTGCCCAGGAACGACGAGTCGGCGCCCACCGCCTCGCGCGCCAGCTCCACCATGTGGCCGCGCCGCCGCATGTTGATCGAGTCGACCTCGCGCAGGAACGTCAGCGCCTGGTCCGCGCCCAGCTCGCCCGCCCGCGCCATGAACGCCCGGATGTCCTTGGGCAGGCAGCCGCCGCCGAAGCCGATCCCGGCGCGCAGGAACTTCTTCCCGATGCGCTCGTCGTGCCCCAGCGCCTCCGCGAGCTTCACGACATCGCCGCCGGCCGCCTCGCAGACCTCGGCCATCGCGTTGATGAACGAGATCTTCGTCGCCAGGAAGGAGTTGGCGGAGGTCTTGACCAGCTCGGCGGTCGGGAAGTCCGTCACCACGAAGGGCGAGCCCTCGCCGATGGGCGTCGCGTACACCTCGCGCAGCGTCCGCTCGGCCTTCGTGGCGCCCGTACCGTCCGTACCACCCGCACCCCGGACGCCGATCACGATCCGGTCCGGGCGCAGCGTGTCCTGCACGGCGAAGCCCTCGCGCAGGAACTCCGGGTTCCAGGCCAGCTCCACCTCGCGCCCCGCCGGCGCCACCTCCGCGATCCGCGCCGCGAGCCGGTCCGCGCTGCCGACCGGCACCGTGGACTTGCCGACGACCAGCGCGGGGCGGGTCAGATGCTTGGCCAGGCTCTCGACCGCCGCGTCGACGTAGCTCATGTCGCAGGCGTACTCGCCGTGCTTCTGCGGGGTGTTCACACAGACGAAGTGCACATCGCCGAAGTCCGCGACCTCCGCCCAGTCCATGGTGAACCGCAGCCGCCCCGTCGATCCCTCGATCCCGGCCACGTGCTTGCGCAGCAGCTCCTCCAGGCCCGGTTCGTACATCGGGACCCGGCCCGCCGAGAGCAGCTCGATCTTCTCGGGCACCACATCGAGTCCGAGGACCTCGAAGCCCAGCTCCGCCATGGCCGCGGCGTGCGTGGCGCCGAGATAGCCGGTGCCGATCACGGTGATCTTGAGGGCCATGTGGGAGCTCCAGGGAGAGACGGGCGGTGTGCGGCCCGAGCATATCCGCGCGTCGGAGGCGCTCCACAGGGGCACTTCTCCCTCGGGGCGACGCGGTCGGCACAGCGGGGCGACGCTGTCGGCAAACTCACCTATGCCTGTGCCGTCAGCGCCGTCTAAAATTGGGTTACTTAACGGTAGTTAGCATCCTGGGGAGTGAAAGACCGTGGCCGGACCGGCTGATTTCGACCTGTACCGCCCCTCCGAAGAGCACGACATGCTCCGCGAGACCGTGCGCGCGCTCTCCGAGGCGAAGATCGCGCCGTTCGCCGCGGCGGTGGACGAAGAGGCCCGCTTCCCGCAGGAGGCGCTGGACGCGCTCGTCGCGTCCGATCTGCACGCAGTCCATGTCCCCGAGGAGTACGGCGGCGCCGGCGCCGACGCGCTGGCCACCGTGATCGTCATCGAGGAGGTCGCCCGCGTCTGCGCCTCCTCCTCACTGATCCCCGCGGTGAACAAGCTGGGCTCCCTCCCGGTGATCCTCTCCGGCTCCGAGGAGCTGAAGAAGAAGTACCTGCGCCCGCTGGCCCAGGGCGACGGGATGTTCTCGTACTGCCTCTCCGAGCCGGACGCGGGCTCCGACGCGGGCGGCATGAAGACCCGGGCCGTACGCGACGGCGACCACTACGTCCTCAACGGCGTGAAGCGCTGGATCACCAACGCGGGCGTCTCCGACTACTACACGGTCATGGCCGTCACCGACCCGGAGAAGCGCACCAAGGGCATCTCGGCGTTCGTCGTCGAGAAGGGCGACGAGGGCGTCTCCTTCGGCGCCCCGGAGAAGAAGCTCGGCATCAAGGGTTCGCCGACCCGCGAGGTCTACCTCGACAACGTCCGCATCCCCGCCGACCGCCTCCTCGGCGCGGAGGGCACCGGCTTCGCCACCGCGATGAAGACCCTGGACCACACGCGCATCACCATCGCGGCCCAGGCCCTCGGCATCGCGCAGGGCGCGCTGGACTACGCCAAGGGCTACGTCCAGGAACGCAAGCAGTTCGGCAAGCCGATCGGCGACTTCCAGGGCGTCCAGTTCATGCTGGCCGACATGGCCATGAAGCTGGAGGCCGCCCGTCAGCTCACCTACGCGGCGGCGGCCAGGTCGGAACGGGTCACGGCGGGCGCCACGAAGGAGGACCTGACCTTCTTCGGCGCGGCGGCCAAGTGCTACGCCTCGGACGCGGCCATGGAGATCACGACGGACGCGGTGCAGCTCCTCGGCGGCTACGGCTACACGCGCGACTACCCGGTGGAACGCATGATGCGCGATGCCAAGATCACCCAGATCTACGAGGGCACGAACCAGGTCCAGCGGATCGTGATGGCCCGCAACCTGCCGTGACGAAAGGCCCCGGCCCCGGCGTCGTGCCGGGGGCCGGGGCCTGGGGCCTGGGAGGCGGCAGGTCAGCGGACGCGGAGGGTGACGGGGATCTCGCGGCCGTTCGAGGCGTAGTGCGTCTTCACCGTGTCGATGTGGCGCATCCGCCAGGTGCCGTTCCGCGCCACCGTGAACTGCTTGCTGAAGGTGCCGTTCGTGAGGGTCGTCGCGGTGCCCAGCTCCTTCCATGTGGCGCCGGGCGTGGTGGCCTTGAAGTAGACGCGGACCTTCCGGCCCGGGTACGCCTTCCACGTGGTGCCGGACTTCTGCATCAGGGTGCCCTTGGCGGTCAGCCTCGTGCCCTGGGTGATGCCCTCGGGCGCGACGCTGTCCTTCCGGATCTCCGTGTACACGCGGCCGAGCCGGTGGACGCGGCTCTCCACGCCCGGGGCGGCCAGGTGGCGCAGACGCCAGTAGCTTTCCGCCACGCCCTTGACGGGAGCCGTCTGGTGGAACGGGGTCCCGTAGGCCGCCGTGAACCGGCCGACGCTCGACCAGTTCATGCCGTCCGTCGAGTGGTCGATGGAGACCTGTCCGGTCGTCCCGGCCGGGTACGAGCCCGAGGTGACGCCCAGAGTGCCGCTGAAGGTGACCTTCCGGTACTTGTCCACGGCGGCCTCGACCGCCGAGAAGGTGCTCGTGGCGGCCGTCTTGAGCTGGATGTCGTACGGGGAGCCTCCTGTGAACCAGGGCTCCTTGCCGAGAGCGACCCGCTTCCCACCGTTCCCCGTGGCGGTGAAGGTGCCGGCGAACGTGCCGTCCTCCTTGGTGCTGGGGCCGTACTGGTCGCCGATCAGGAGACCGACGCCGCCCGCCGGCTTCTCGGTGCCGTCGTCGGCCGTACGGGTCACCTTGCCGCGCAGCGGGACGTCGCTGCCCAGCGGGGCCGTGACCGAGCCGGTGGGGGTGTCCACCGCCAGCTTCAGGGGCTGCCGGTGGACCGACACCGGGAACTCCGCGCCGCTCTGCTGGAACCAGACGCTGATCTGCGTCTTGTCGGTCTCGTAACCGCTGAACTCGAACGGCAGGGAGAAACGTCCCGCCTTGTCGACGGCGTTCAGCTTCGGGTCCCGCAGCAGGTGGCGGGAGCGGATCGTGGCTCCCGCGAACGGCTTGACCTCATGCGTGTTCGGGTCCTGCGCGACGAGCGTGCCGTTCACCGTGACCACGCGGTGGTCGTACGACACGGTCGTCCGGTCGGCGGTGGCGGTCACCTGGGGCGCGAGGCCGTAGTTCAGCTCGCCGTTGTCCCGGTCCACGAGTTCGCCCGCCGTACCGGCCTTGACCACGAGGTCGATGGTGTACACGCCCATCGCGGGCAGCTCGACCGGGTCGGTCCAGAACTGCTGGTCCAGGCAGTCGTACGCGGTGGGGCAGCTCCCGGCGTCGTTGAGACCGAGCGTGGCGAGCACCGCGTCGCCGCCCTTCGCCCGGATCCGGACGGTGACGTCGGACGGCAGGGAGTCGCGCTCCCAGTGCTCGTAGAGCACATGGATCCTGCCGTCCTTCTCGGCGCTCCCCGAGTACGACCGGAGGCTGACCTCGGCCGCCTGCGCGCCGGGCGCGACCACCAGGGTGGACGCGGAGAGCGCGACGGCCGTGCTCACCACGGCCAGGATCTTTCTCAAAGGTCCTCCATCGGACATGTGTCTGATCTACGGCACATTCGACGCGTCGGTCAGGAGGAAGGTTGTACGCGCGGCCCGGCCGGACCCGGGCACGCCGAGGCCCCCGCACCGCCGCCGGAGCGGCGGGCACGGGGGCCGGGGGACCTGCGGGGTCGCGGAGGAGCGAGGGGCGACGGGGGCGAAGACGCGGGGTCAGTCGCTGGTGACCGTGACCTTCTCGTCGTTGTTGAGCTGGTTCACCAACTCCTTGACCTTCGCCTTGTCCCAGACGAGGTTCCCGCCCACGCTGCCCGAGATCGGCATGTTCATCGAGACGCCGTCGCCGCCCGTGATGCCCTTCATCGCGAAGAACATCTGGCCCAGCGACCAGAGGGACATGTCCTTGTCCACGATCAGGGTGTCCAGGCCCGCGCTCATCGTCGGGTAGAGCTTGAACGGGTTGAGGATCGTGCCCGGGGTGGCCGTCTGGGAGGCGAGGGCCGCCAGGAACTTCTGCTGGTTCTTCGTACGGTCCAGGTCACTGGCGGCGAACGCGTACCGCGTCCGGACGAAGGCCAGCGCCTGCTCGCCGTCGAGGGTCTGCGTGCCCGCCTGGAAGTCGGCGCCCGACTTCTTGTCCTTGAACGCCTTCGGGATGTCCATCTCCACCCCGCCGATCGCGTCCACGATGTTGGCGAAGCCCGCGAACCCGATCTCCACGTAGTGGTCGATGTACAGCCCGGTGTTGTACTCGACGGTACGGACCAGCAGTTCCGGCCCGTCCTCCGCGTACGCCGCGTTCAGTTTGGTCTGGCGGCCCGTGTTCGGGTACTCCTTGCCGGACTCCGAGCCCACGAACGACGGGATCGTCACATTCGAGTCGCGCGGCAGCGAGATCAGCGTCGGCCCGTTCGACCCGTCGTGCAGGATCATCATCGAGTCGGTCCGCTTGCCCTCGGCGGAGCCTGTGTGGAGCTTCTTCTTGTCCTCGGCGGACATGCCCTCGCGGCTGTCGGAGCCCACGATCAGGTAGTTCGTGCCGTCGCCCTGGCTCGGCCGCTCGATGACCTTCGAGAGATCGACCTCACGCTTGAGCTTGCCGTCGGCCCAGAAGTACGTACCGATGGACGTGACCAGCAGCGCCACCACCAGGACCAGCGCGCCGATCTTGATCCGGCGCCCCCAGTCGGGCGCGTACCGCGGCGCCGGGGCCCCGCCGGACTGCGGCGGGATGTAGCCCCCGCCGCCCTGGCCGCCGCCCCCGCCCGCGGGGGAGCCGTAGACCTGGCCCGTGTTGTACCCGCTGTCGTAACCGGCGCCCTGCCCCTGCTGGGGTACGCCGCTGCGCTGCACATGCGGCATGACGCGCGCGCCGTCGGGCTGTGTGCCTCCGCCGCCGCGCCCGTAACGGTTGTTGCGGTCGCCGGTCCGCCCATCGGGCCAATCATTCATGCGGAACAGTGTGCCGGGCCTGTCTGTGTCCGATCCAGAGAGGTGGGAAATCGGACCGGGCCCGTTGCGAATCTGATGCAATGCGCACCGGAATGGAGCCGCTGTGAAGGTTTGACCCCGTGCGGACCGTCCCTTACGGGCAGAGCGTCCCTTACGGGAGGACCGTCCCCTACGGGCAGACCGCCTGGTCGCCGGTGGTCGCGTCGAACTCGCCCTTCGGGTTGTCCTGCGCCCGTACCGGCGTGACCGCCTTGTAGTCCGTCCCCGCCACCACCTTCAGCGTCGCGCCCTGCTGCTTCACCGCCCGCAGCTCACTGCCCGGCAGCGCCGCCGCCAGGGACTTCGCCGAGCGGTCCCAGCGCGGGTCGTACATCACCACCGTCCGCCGCACGTCACCGCCGTCCGAAGCGAGCGGCGAGCCGGTGGTACGGAAGCCGGTGGCCTGGAGCGCGTCGTCGACCCGCTTGCCCAGACCGTCCGCCGGTGTCCCGTTGTAGACCTGTACGCGGATCTCCTCCGGGCTCACGTCGACGACCGTCGCCTTGCCCGCGGACCCCGTACCCGACGCGGGCCGGCGCGGCGGCGCCAGCGGCTTGTCCTCGCGCAGCGCCTGGAAGAGCCGCTTCGACTTCACCGGGTCCCACTTCACCGTCGCGCCGACGCCCTTGACCGGGACGGACGCGCCGCCGCCGGCCAGCGGTACGGAGGTGAACTCCGACGAGGCGGGCGAGAAGCCGCGCATCGCCTCGTTGACCGCGAGCATCTGCTCGGCGCCGAACCCGGCGTCGGCCCGTACCGAGCCGAGGACCGTCGAGGTGACCTCCTTGAACCGCGCCGGGTTCAGCAGCACCCCGCTGCTGGTCGCCCGGCCGATCAGGGCGGCGACGAACCGCTGCTGGCGCTCCATCCTGCCGAGGTCGGCGGCGCCGTCGACATGGCGGGAGCGTACGTACTGAAGGGCCTCGCCGCCGTTCATCCGGTGGGTGCCCGGCGCCAGATCGAGCCCGGTGTACGTGTCCTTCATGGGCCGGGTCGTGCAGATGTCGACCCCGTCCAGCGCGTCCACCGTCTTCATGAAGCTCGTGAAGTCGACCTCCAGATAGTGGCTGATCTTCACGCCCGTCAGATGCTCGACGGTGCGGACGGTCAGACCCGGCCCGCCCTCCGCGTACGCCGCGTTCAGCTTGACCGGGTGCGGGGAGTGGTGCGCGCCTGTGGTGGCGTCGGTGTGGTCGGGCAGCTCGGCGAAGCTGTCGCGGGGGAGGCTCACCACACTGGCGCGCCCGCCGTCCGCCGAGAGATGCACCAGCATGATCGTGTCGGTGCAGTGGCAGGGCGCGCCGCCGAGCCGGTACTTCTGCCGCTCCTCCTCCGTGATCTTGTCGCGGCCGTCCGTGCCGACGAGCAGCAGATTGAGCCCGCGCCCCGCGCCCGGCCGGTTCTTCATGTCCTTGAACGGGTCGATCCGGCCGATCCCGGTGTCCAGGCTGGTCATGACCGCGTGGCCGATCCCGCCGGCCCCCAGGACCAGGACCGAGAGGGCCGTCGCCATCCGCATCCCCCAGCGGGGCCGCCCGTCCTTCCTGGCCCCGTCCTTCCTGCCGGCGTCCTTCCCTCCCGCGCCTCTTCTCCCGGCGTCCTTCCTCCCGGTGTCCTTCCTCCGGGCGTCCGGACGACGGCGTACGTCCGGACGGCGGGTGGTGCGGGTGGTGCGGGGCGGCGTGGGCACGAGAGACACCTCCGCGGTGAGCAGGCGGGCAGGGCGGGAGCGGACCGTGAGCACGGTAAGCCCATACGATCAGCGGCGCCGGTCCGCAACCGGACGGCGCGCTTCCCTGTCCCCCGTTCGCGGTAACGTGGGCGGTCATACCGCCGTAGCCCGAAGGCCCCGAAGGACCCCATGCCTGCCCTGCCTCCCGCAGTCTCCGTGATCATGCCGGTGCTCAACGAGGAACGTCATCTGAGGAACTCCGTCCGGCACATCCTGGAGCAGGAGTACGAGGGCGAGATGGAGGTGGTCATCGCCCTGGGCCCCTCCACGGACCGTACGGACGAGATCGCCGCGGAGCTGGTGCGGGAGACCGCCACCCACCCACGCGGCCAGGTGCGGACCGTGCCCAACCCCACCGGGCGCACCCCCGCGGCGCTCAACGCGGCGATCAAGGCGTCCAAGCACCCCGTCGTCGTACGCGTCGACGGCCACGGCATGCTCTCCCCGAACTACATCGCGACCGCCGTCCGCCTGCTGGAGGAGACCGGCGCGCAGAACGTCGGCGGCATCATGCACGCCGAGGGCGAGAACGACTGGGAGAACGCGGTCGCCGCCGCCATGACCTCGAAGATCGGCGTCGGCAACGCCGTCTTCCACACCGGAGGCGCGGCGGGCCCCGCCGAAACCGTGTATCTGGGTGTGTTCCGGCGCGAGGCGCTGGAGCGGCTGGGCGGCTACAACGAGGAGTTCATCCGCGCGCAGGACTGGGAGCTGAACTTCCGGATCCGCGAGTCCGGCGGCGCGATCTGGTTCTCCCCGGAGCTGCGCGTCCAGTACCGGCCGCGCCCCTCGGTCCGCGCGCTCGGCAAGCAGTACAAGGAGTACGGCCGCTGGCGCCATGTCGTCGCCCGCTACCACTCCGGCTCGATCAACCTGCGCTATCTCGCCCCGCCGACGGCCGTCTGCGCCATCGCCGCGGGCCTCGTCGTGGGCGTGCTGCTCACGCCGTGGGGCCTGGTGGTGCCGGGCGGCTACCTCGCCGCGATCGTGGCGGGCTCCGTACCGGCCGGCAAGGGGCTGTCGCCGAAGGCCAGGATCCGGATCCCGCTGGCGCTGGCGACCATGCACATGTCGTGGGGGTACGGCTTCCTCACCAGCCCGAAGGCGCTGGCCAAGAGGGTCATCGCGAGCCGCCGCCCGGCAGCGAGCCCGGCCGGCACCACCGCCGAGGCATAACGCGGACAGAGGAGAGGAGGCCCCCGCACCCTGTCGGTTCTCGGGGTGCGGGGGCCTCCTCGTACGTCCGTACGTGGGTCGAAAGCGCTGCCGGTGCGGTGTCAGAAGCGGTACGGGGCGTACACGTCCATGCACGCGTCCTTCTCCGAGCCGTTGAGGGCGTCCGCCGTGTCCGGGACCCCGCCCGCCGCCGGCTCGCTCTCCTTCGGGAAGGACGTGCCGTCGCGCCAGTCGGCGCCCACGACCACCGTGACGCCCGAGACGTCCGTCGACCGCTGCACCGAATCCGTCGGGACACCGAGCGCCTTGGCGACCGCCTGCGCGTTCCCCTCCAGATCCGCGCTCGGGTAGCTGACGGTGGTCTTCTCCTCCGGTGTGAGCTGCGCGTCCGCCCTGGCCAGGGTGTAGCCCTTGGCGACGAGCGCCTGGGTGATGTCGGCGGCGCGGCCCTTCACGGGGGTCCGGCTGCCGCCGGTGCCGTTGCGGACGATCACACCGGTCTCGGCGGGCGGTGTGGTCGGCTCCTTGACGGTGCTCTCCTCGGCCTTGCGCCGCTCGGCCGCCGCGGCTGCCGCCGCCTTCTCCTCGGCCGAGTCGCCGTTGCTGTCGAAGGCCACGTCGTCGCGGACCATCTTCCACAGATCGGCCGAGTCGCCGTCGGCGACCAGATGGTTCGCGTCCTGCGGGTCCACCGCGGTCGGCATCGTCGTCATGGTGAGCCGGTCGGTCGGCACGCTCTTGAGCTGCATGGCGAGGTCGAAGAGCTTCTTGACCGTACCGATCTCCTCGGACACCTCCAGCGACTTCGTGGCCGCCTCGGCCAGCCCGGTCAGCCGGGGCGTGTCGGTGAAGACGTTCTGCGACTTCAGCTCGCGGATCATCGCGTTCATGTACATGTGCTGGGCCTTGGCCCGGCCGAGGTCGCTCTCGAACGCGTGCCGGGTACGCAGCCACTGGAGCGCCTGCTGCCCCTGGACCTGGTGGGTGCCCGCCGTGAGCTTGAGCCCGGAGCCGCCGGGCACACCGGGCAGAGGGCGGTCCCAGACGTTGTCCTTGACGCAGACCCCGACACCGCCGATCACGTCGGCCATCTTCACCACACCGGAGAAGTCGATCGTCATCCAGTGGTCGATGTAGACGCCGGTCAGCTTCTCCCAGGTGGCGAGGGTGCAGCCGGGGCCGCCGCGTGCCAGCGTCTCGTTGATGATCGCGTTCGTGGCGGGGTGGACCGTGCCGGTCTCCGTGTCCTTGCACTCGGGGATGGAGACCCGGGTGTCCCGGGGGATGCTCACGACCGAGGCGTTCTTCCGGTCGGCGGAGACATGGACGAGCATCTGGACGTCCGCGAGGGGCGGGCTGCCCACGGAGCTCTTGCTTCCGCCGAGCTCGACGTTCTCCGGCTTGTTACGGCTGTCGGAGCCGATCAGCAGGATGTTCAGGGGCCGCTGGCCCGCCGAGTTGGCCACGGGCTGGTCCAGGCCGCCGGAGCCGTTGCTGCGCTCGCCGCTGCGGATGTTGCCGTTGAGGTGGCGGTAGTACAGATAACCGGCGCCGGCCGTCCCGAGTATGAGGAGCGAGAGGATGGCGGTGGCCCAGCGCAGTATCCGGCGGCCCGGCGGCCGGCGGGACGTGGCCCCCTGCGCGGCCGTCGCGCCTGCCACGCCTGCCACACCCTTCGCGCCCTTCGGGCTCTTCGTACCGCTCTTCGGGCTCACCGCGCCCTTCGCGGCCTGCGCGTCCGACGCGTGCGGTGTGTTCTTCCCGGGCCCCGTGGCGGCGCTCCCCGGCTCCGGGGGCGGCGTCTTCGCGTCCCCGGCGGCCCCGCCACCGGGGACACCGCCCTCGCGGCCGTTGCCGCCGTCCTCGTACAGGCTGTCGTCCCAGCCCAGTTCACCGGCGTGCGGGCCGCGTTCGCGCGCCCCGTCCCCCCGTACCCCGCTCGTGCCCACCGGATCCCCCTCAGGCCGGCCGTACGAGCCGGTGCCCACATGTCACTTGGAGCAGACCTGCTTGTCCGCTCCGACCTTCTGCACACCCTCCGGCGTCTTCGCCGGTCCGGTGATGGGCACACCCGCGCCCTTGAAGTCGGCCCCGAGCGTCAGCGTCATCGCTTCCAGCCCCACGGCGTCCTCCGTGCCCGGCTTCAGGCCGGAGGCGGGCAGCCCCATCATCTCCGCGAGGGCGCGCGCCTGGTCCGCCTGGTTCGGCGCGTACTCCAGCGTCGTCTTCGACACGTTCGCCGGGGCGTTGCCCTTGTTGGAGGACTTCAGCACGCCCTCGCTGTTCTGGAGCCAGTTGAGCGTCTCCTGCGCCGAGCCCTGCGGACCGCCGCCGTTGAAGACATCGACCCGCACATCGGCCGGGTCGGCCTTGTCGCCCTTCAGCAGCTCTTCCTGCTTGCTCGCGGCGGCCTTCTTGTCCGCCTTCTCCTTCGCCTCCACCTCGGTCAGCGAGACGTCGTTCTGCATCATCGCGAACAGCGGCTTCGCCTTGGCCTCGTTGACGACGACGGTGGCCTTGACGACCTCCGCCGGGTTGTCGAGGACGGGCAGCGTGGTGAAGGTGATGTTCTTGGCCGGGACCTTGGAGAGTTCCTGGGCGAGGTCGCTCAGCTTGTTGATGCTGCCGATGCCGGTGTCGACCGTCAGCGCCTTCGTGGCCGCCTCCGCCAGCTTGAACAGCTTGCTCGGGCTGGTCAGCGTGTCGCCGGACTTCATCGTCCGGATCATCGAGCTGAGGAACTGCTGCTGCGTCTGGATCCGGGTCAGGTCGCTCTCGTCACCGAAGGCGTGGCGCGTACGGACGAAGGCGAGCGCCTGTTCCCCGTCGATGACCGTCTTGCCCTTGTCCAGCTTGAGATGGGACTTCGGGTCGTCGATGTCCTTCTCGACACAGACCTCGACGCCGCCGACCGCGGTGGACAGCGTCTTGACCGCGTTGAAGTCGGCCATCATGAAGTGGTCGACGGTGATACCGGTCAGTTCCTTGACCGTGCGCATCGTGCAGCCGGGGTCCCGTTCGTCCTGGCCCAGGCTCGTGTTGAAGCGGACCTGCTGCGTCCCGGGGATCACCGTGGTGCCGGAATCCGTCTTGGTCTCGCACTCCGGGATGTCGGTGATCAGGTCGCGCGGGATGGAGAGCACCGTCGCGTTCGAACGGTCCTTGGAGACATGGAAGAGCAGTGTGGTGTCGGCGTGGCCGACACTGCCCTTGTCCCCGTACCCCTCGTTGCCCGCGCCGGTCCGCTTGTCCGTGCCGATGACCAGGATGTTGACGGGCTGGTCCTTCTTGAAGCCGCCGCTGCCCGCGCCCTCGACATCGATCGTGGCGATGTTGCCGTTGAAGTGCTCGTACGCGAGGTACCCGGCGATGGAGCCGCCGACGAGGACGAAACCCATCACCCCGCCGGTCCAGACCAGCGCCTTCTTCCCGCCCGACTTCTTGGGCTTGCGCTTGCGCCGGCCCGGCGCGGTGGCGGCGGCGTCCGTGGCCGCCGCGCCCTTGCCCGCGCGGCGGCTGCGCTGACCGGGGACCTCGGCGCGCTGCGCACCGCTCCCGCCGTTGCGGCTCCGCCCGCCCGACCGGGGGCCGGGAGGCGTGGCCGGGTCGGGCGTGGCCGGGTCGGACTCGGGGGCCGCTGTTCTTCTTCTGCCGCCGGTCGGGGCGGAGCCCGACGGGGCGGCCGGTGACTGCCCTTCGGAGTGGTCCAGTCGCAGCTCGTAGTTACCTGTCTGCGGGTTGAGGACCCACTGGTCGGCGGGGTCGATTCCGTCCGACTGCCCACGGCTTTGCGCATCCACGGTTGCTTGAATCCTCCGTCGGTGCCACGCGAGTCGTCTTCCCCCGAAGACGCTCGGTTTTCGATCCAGCAGTGCGCGACCAAACGGCCGGATGCACCGGATCGCGTCACACTATCCGCCTAGTTCAACGTCAAGCGACGTCCGTGACAAATTCCTCACTCCTTACAAGCGGGCAATCTGCCCAATCTCCATGGAGTGTGCGCTTCTCCTTGCCCATTGCTTTACCCGCACATCCCCGCTTCGGCATTGGAACCCGTGAAAGCGGGTTCCGGACTCGTGCTCGGAGAGGGGGCGCCGGAAGGGTCCGCGGGACTCTGCGACGGGTTGTCCGAGGGGCCGTCCGACGGGCTGTCCCCGGCACCGGAAGAGTGCGCGGACAGGTCCGTGGACGGGGAACTCGTTTCCGACGGCGGGGCCGTCGTGGCGATCTCGACGGGCTCGTCGTCCCGCAGCCGCTCGAAGAGCTTCCTCGCGCTGGACTCGACGAGTTCGTCGCGATTGGGGTCGAGCGCGTACGGCTGCCGGGGCACGGTCAGGAACTGGACCTTCTCCGTCGGTACGCCCCGCATGGAGCCCGCCAGGTCGTACAGGTCGCTGAGGCTGTTCAGCCCCGCGTCGGTGGTGATGGACTTCGTGACCGCGTCCAGCACCGGATAGAGCCGCGTCGGATTGAGCAGCACCCCGTTGCTCTGCACCTTTTTGAACAGGGCCCCGAGGAAACGTTGCTGCCGGTCCATGCGCTGGGTGTCGCTGCCGTCGCCGATGCCGTGCCGCGCCCGTACGTAACCGAGGGCCTGTTCACCGGTGAGGTTCTGGCGGCCCTCGGGAAGCTTGAGATGCGCCTGCTGGTCGTCGACCGGCTTGTCCAGGCAGACCTCGACACCGTCGACCGCGTCCACGGTGTCCTCGAATCCGCTGAAGTCGATCACGATGTGATGGTCGACGCGGATACCGGTGAGCTTCTCGACCGTACGAATGGTGCACGCGGCGCCACCGAACTGGAAAGCCCAGTTGAACTGCGCGAACCGGGCCCCCGTACGGCTGCCGTCCGAGGACCGGCAGCCCGGTATCTCGACCATCAGGTCGCGCGGTATCGACATCGCCGTCGCGCTCTCCCGGTCGGCGGCGAGATGGAGCAGGATCACGGTGTCGGAGCGTTGTGAACCGCCGTCGTCCCGCCCGTACTTGCCGTTGCCCTGGCCGGCCCGGCTGTCGGAACCGATGAGCAGGATGTTCTGCGCGTCCAGGGCGACCGGGGTCGGGCGGTCCTTCTCGTACGTACGGAGCTCCGCGGCGGCGGAGGTGTCGGTGGTGATGTTCCGGTCGAGCTTCCGGTAGGCCCACCACCCGGCGCCCGCGGCGCCGAGCACGGCCACGGAGGTTCCGACCGCGACCCAGCGCAGCCAGCGGCGCTTGCGGCGCGGCGGTACGGCGGCCTCGGCATCGTTGTCCTCGGCGGTGGCAGTGGCGGTGGCGGCTTTGGTGGCGGCCTCGGCGTTGTCGTCGCTGTCGCTGTCGCTGTCGCTGTCGCTGTCGCTGTCGCCGGCGCCGGCGGCTTGGCCCTTCGCGCCGTCGTCCGCGCCGTCGTCGGCAGCGCCGTTGCCGTCGTCAGTTCCGCTGTCGTCGTCCGCTGCCTTCCCGGCCGTGCTGTCGGTACGGAGTGCGGTGCCCGCCTCGGGCTTCTCGGGGTCCTCCGGAGTGGTGGAATCCGTGGACTTCTTCTCCGGTTCGGGCGGCGTGCCAGCACTTTCGGTCACGTCTTCGTCCATCCTTCAAGGCGTCGGCGGCACACACGGGCCACCGGTCGCTGTCGTAGACGGGCGAGCACCACCCTTGGTTGTGCTCCGCGCCGCAGGATTCGCCGATCATGTGCTGCGGTTTGGTCACGGCGCCGCAACCACGTTGTCGCGGACGGAAGAAGGTGAGCGGCGGGCCCCTCACACGAGGCTGTCGGTCACCCGCTCACTGGCCACCCGCTCCGCGAGCGCCGGTGCCGACAGCGCGTCGACGTTCCGGCAGAGGACGACGGACCCGCCCGCCGCGAGCGGGGCGAACAGCCCCCCGGAAAGCCCCTCCCAGCTCTCGTACCCGAGCCCCGACAGCAGCCGCGAGCCGGGCCCGAGCCCGCGCTCCGCCGCGTCCGCGCGCGCCCGGGTGACCAGCGCGGCCGAGGTCAGCTCCGTACCGCCGACCACGAGCGCGGGCGCGTCCGGGTCCACCGGGGCGTACGGCGCGAAGCGGTCGCCCTGGCCCGGCACCTCCACGGCGTAGTCGGCGAACCCCTCCGGGGCCTGCGGGAACCGGCCGCCGAGCGGGCGCAGCGCGAGCGCCACCCGCTCGCCGGTGCACGCGCGCGCCGCCGCCAGCGCCTCGGGGTCGGGGCCGCTGACCACGAGGTCGGCCGCGGCCGGATCGCCGCCGATCTCGACGGTCACGCCGACCGAGGAGCAGGCGAGCAGCCAGACGGCGCTCTGCCAGTGCGCGGGGAGCAGCAGCGCCAGCCGGTCGCCGGGCTCCGCGGACAGATCGCCCTGGAGCAGGTTGGCGGTCTTGGACACCCAATTGGCGAAGGTGGCCACGGACAATTCGACGCGCTCACCGGTGGCATCGTCGTAGAACGTGATCAAGGGGCGGGCCGGGTCCGCGGTGAGAGCGGATCGCAGCAGGTCGGCGGGGGTGCGGTCGCTGGCGTTCACCCGGGAAAGGGTACGCGGACGGCGGACGCGGCCTCCGCCGTACCGGTGACGGCGTACACCGGTCGGCCCGACGGCCCGTCAGTTTCCCCGGCGCGCGCGGCGGAGGGGACGCGCCGAGGATCGGCCCATGCGTGCCTACCTAGCAACCTCGATCGGCGTGGCGTGCACCGCCGTACTCGTCCTCCCGCTGTCGCTGCCCGCGGGCGCGCTCGCCGCGTCCCCGGCAGCCCCACCGTCCGGCCGCGACGCCGGTGTCCGGACCGGCCCGGGGGCCCACTCCGCCGCGGCGGCCGTGCCGGGCTCCACCGAGTCCGTACCGCTGCGCCCCCTCGGCTCGACCCGGGCGCCGGGCGGCATCGCGGAACAGGGGGTGGCCGCGCGGGAGGTACGGCCCTTCTCACTGGTCGGAGTCGTCTGGGACGACGCCGACGACGAACTCCGCGGCACGGTCCAGGTCCGTACCCGCGCCGTCGGCAGCCACGTCTGGTCCGACTGGCTGGAGGTCGAGACGCACAACCAGGAGCACGGCGCCGACCCCGGGACCCAGGAGCGCGACTCCGGGACCGTACGCGGCTCGACCGCCCCCCTGTGGGTCGGCGACTCGGACGGGGTGGAGCTGCGGGTGCGGGCCGCCGAGGAGGAGGACGAGACCGGGCCGGTACGGCCGTTGCTGCCGCGCGGGCTGCGGCTGGAACTGGTCGACCCGGGGGAGGAGCCCGAGGCGCTGCCGTACCCGCCGTCGCAGAACAGCCCGGAGACCCGCCCCGGTGCGGAGTCCGGCACGGCGACCGGTGCGGAGTCCGGCACGGCGACCGGCACCCCGGTGAGCCTGGGGACGGGTGTCTCCCCGGCGAGCGGCACCATGACCGGTGAGCTGGCGGGCGCCGCCGCCATGTCCGCCGAGGACAGGGCCAGTTCGGCCGCCAACGAGGGGCTGACGGAGCTGGGCGCCGCCGAGATCCCCGCCCTCACCAAGGCGGCGGTGGCGGCGCAGCAGCCCGACGCCGCCGCGAAGGCGTACGCGGCGCCGCGCCCGCGCATCATCACCCGCAAGGGGTGGGGCGCCAACGAGTCGCTGCGCGAGAAGCGGTTCGGCTACACCAGCACGGTGAAGGCGGCGTTCGTGCACCACAGCGCGACCGGCAACAACTACACCTGCAAGCAGTCGCCCTCCGTCCTGCGCGGTATCTACCGCTACCACGTCAAGAGCAGCGGCTGGCGGGACATCGGCTACAACTTCGCCGTCGACAAGTGCGGAAACATCTACGAGGGGCGCGCCGGGGGAGTGGCCAAGCCGGTGCTGGGGGCGCACACCCTCGGCTTCAACACGAACACCACGGGCATCGCGGTCCTCGGGTCGTACGGCGGCACCAATCCGCCGGCCGCGGCCACCACCGCCGTCGCCAAGCTCACCGCGTGGAAGCTCGGTCTGCACGGCAGGAACCCGCGGGCGAAGGTCACACTGACCTCCGGGGGGAGCGGGAAGTACGGCAAGGGCGCGCGTGTCAGCCTGAACACCATCTCCGGTCACCGGGACGGGTTCAGGACCGACTGCCCGGGGAGTCGTCTCTACGGGAAGCTCGGCACCGTGCGCACGTCGGCGGCGAGGTATCAGGGCCGCTGACGCCGAACCGGTCGCCACCACTGGTCAGTTCTTTGCGTGTACGCCTGTATGTATGTGCGTATGTACGTATGCACGAGGAACCGGCCCCAGCAGGAAGCGGAGACGACACGGTGACTGAAGCGATCCTTCTGGTCGGCGGCAAGGGCACCCGGCTCAGGCCCCTGACGGCGCGCACCCCGAAGCCCATGGTCCCGGCGGCCGGAGTCCCGTTCCTCACGCACCAACTGGCGCGGGCGAAGGCGGCCGGTGTCGAGCACGTCGTCCTCGCCACGTCGTACCTCGCGGAGGTCTTCGAACCGTACTTCGGGGACGGCTCGTCCCTCGGGCTGAGCCTGGAGTACGTGACCGAGCGTGATCCGCTCGGCACGGGCGGCGCCCTGCGCAACGTGGCGTCACGGCTGCGCTCGGGCCCCGACGAGCCGGTGCTGATCTTCAACGGCGACATCCTGACCGGCCTCGACATCCGGGCCCTCGTCGCGACGCACACCGCGTCGGGGGCGGATGTCTCGCTGCACCTCACCCGGGTCGACGACCCGCGCGCCTTCGGCCTGGTGCCGACGGACGCGGACGGGCGGGTGACGGCGTTCCTGGAGAAGCCGCAGACGCCCGAGGAGATCGTCACCGACCAGATCAACGCGGGCGCGTACGTCTTCCGGCGCTCGGTGATCGACGCCATCCCGGCGGGCCGGCCGGTCTCGGTGGAGCGGGAGACCTTCCCCGGCCTGCTGGCCGCCGGGGCCCATCTCCAGGGCATGGTCGACTCCACGTACTGGCTGGACCTGGGCACGCCCCAGGCGTTCGTACGCGGCTCCGCCGACCTCGTCCTGGGCCTCGCCCCCTCCCCGGCGGTGCCGGGCCGCTGCGGGGACCGGCTGGTCCTGCCGACGGCCTCGGTGGCCGCCGACGCGAAGCTCACGGCCGGCACGGTGGTCGCGGAGGGCGCCACCGTCGGCGCGGGCGCGCGCGTCGCGGGGAGCGCGGTGCTGGCCGGCGCGGTGGTGGAACCGGGCGCGGTCGTCACGGACTCGCTGATCGGCGAGGGCGCGCGGGTGGGCGCCCGTACGGTCCTGTCGGGGGTGGTGGTCGGGGACGGTGCGGTGGTGGGCGCCGACAACGAACTGCGCGAGGGGGTACGGGTGTGGTGCGACGCGGTGCTCCCGGCGGGGGCGGTGCGCTTCTCGTCCGACGCGTAGGGCTCCCCGCGCGGGGACTACCCTCGTGGGGACCCCGACCCCCGAGGACCCCACCCGTGGCAGGACGCTTCGCCCCCCGCCCCGCGCGCGCCGCGACCCCCGCGCGCCCGCCGGGCGCCGTCGTGCCCGCCCCTGCCCGCTCCCCGGAGGGGGTGCGCCGCCGCTGGACGCCTCCGGAGGGCGCGTACGACCTCGGGCTCACGCTGGGGCCGCTGCGGCGCGGCCCCGGCGACCCGACCTTCCGGGCCGAGCCGGGCGGGGCGGTGCGCCGGGCCAGCCGGACGCCCGC
This sequence comes from Streptomyces sp. NPDC059142, assembly GCF_042755665.1. Classification (NCBI taxonomy): domain Bacteria; kingdom Bacillati; phylum Actinomycetota; class Actinomycetes; order Kitasatosporales; family Streptomycetaceae; genus Streptomyces; species Streptomyces sp. NPDC059142. The sequence goes on along the minus strand of NZ_JBHZDA010000051.1, from coordinate 24,890 downwards.
CGGGCCGGGCGCGCTGCGGCTCGTCGCGCGGGGCGGCGGTGTGGACGCCGAGGCGTGGGGGCCCGGCGCGGACTGGCTGCTGGACCGCCTCCCCGACCTGCTCGGCGGATCCGACGAACCGGACGCCTTCGTGCCGCGCCACCGGCTCCTGCTCGACGCCCTGCGGCGCCGACCGGGGCTGCGGCTCTGCCGGACCGGGCTCGTACTGGAGTCGCTGATCCCGTCCGTGCTGGAGCAGAAGGTCACCACCGTCGAGGCGTACCGCGCCTGGCGCCTGCTGGTCCGCGCGTACGGCGAGCCCGCGCCCGGACCGCCCCTCGCCTCCGGTGAGCCGCTGTACGTCATGCCGGACGCCAGGACATGGGCGCTGATCCCGTCCTGGGAGTGGCACAGGGCGGGGGTGGACGCCAAGCGTTCCGCGACCGTGCTGCGCGCCGTGCGGGTCGCCCGACGGCTGGAGGAGGCGGCGGCCATGGCGCCCGAGGAGGCCGCGGCCCGGCTGGAGCTGATCCCCGGGATCGGCCCCTGGACCTCGGCGGAGGTGATCCAGCGGTCCAACGGCGCCCCCGACGCCGTCACCGTGGGCGACCTCCATCTGCCGGGCATCGTCGGCCACGCCCTGGCGGACGACCGGGACGCGGACGACGAGGCGATGCTGGAACTGCTGACCCCCTACGCGGGCCAGCGCCACCGGGCGACCCGCCTGATCCTGCTCAGCGGCCGCACCCCGGCCCGCCGGGCGCCCCGGATGCCGATCCGGAACATCGCCCGCCTCTGAGAGGACTCCGCGGAGCCCCGCCGGCCGGGGCAGGGCCTGTACGGGGGCGTGCCTCTACCGCACCTCGATGAACGCCTCCGCCGACCGCCCCGGCCGCTCCTTCGGCGGGGCCGCCGCGTGGCCCACCGCGACCGCGCCCATCGGGTCCCACCCCTCGGGCAGGTCCAGCACGTCCCGTACGACCTCGCGGCAGAACATCGTGGACGAGACCCACGCGGAGCCCAGCCGTTCGCCGGCCAGCGCGACCAGCAGGTTCTGCACGCCCGCGCCCATCGCCACCACGAACATCTCGCGCTCGGCGCCGTCGCGCCGCTCGTCGCCGTAGGTGTGCGAGCCGTCCGCCACCAGGCACGGCACCACCAGGTACGGCGCCTTGCGCAGCACGTCCCCGCGCCGGACACGGCGGGCGATCGACTCCTCGGACCTGCCGTCGCGGCGCAGGTCCGCGATCCACGCGTCGCGCATCGCGTCGAGGAGCCGCAGCCGGGCGGCCGGGGTCTCCAGGAGGACGAAGCGCCACGGCGTCGTGTGGTGCGGCGCCGGGGCCGTGATCGCGGCGGCGACGGCGCGGCGTACCGCGCCCGGGTCGACCGGCTCGTCGGTGAACTCGCGGACCGTGCGGCGCTGGGTGACCGCTTCCCGTACCGCCTCGGATGTGCCGAGCCGGAACATGTCGTCGGCGGCGACCCGCACCAGCGGCCGGGCGCCGGTGTCCTCGGCGCTTGCGGTGTCGTCGGCCGGGGTCACCAGGTGGCCCAGTCCGCTCACCACCGCCACCGGCAGGTGGTCCGCCTTGCCCTTCACCAGGTCACCGGCGGCGGCCAGCTCGTCCGCGAGGGCCACGACCGTCGCGGACAGCGGATTGCCGTGCGCGTCCGTGCCGCCCCGCAGGTCCTCCAGGACCCGTACGCCCGCCGCGCCGATCGCCACATCCGTCAGGCCGTTGCGCCAGGGCCGTCCGAAGGTGTCCGTGACGATGACGCCGAGGTCGAGCCCGAGGGCGTCCCGCAGCCCGTCCCGTATCGCCCGCGCCGAGGCGTCGGGGTCCTCGGGCAGCAGCAGGACCGTCCCGGGCTCGGTGTTGGAGGCGTCGACCCCGGCCGCGGCCATGACCAGGCCCTGCCGGTTCTCGACGATACGGAGGGGTCCGCGCCGGGCGACGACCCGTACCGTCTCCGCGTCGATCGCCGCCTCGCGGTCCGGCGCCTCCATGATCCGGCCCTCGGCCTTGGAGGCGATCTTCGAGGTGACCAGCAGGATGTCGCCGTCGGCCAGCCCGGCACCGGCCGCCGCGATCAGCTTCGCGAGGTCGTCGCCGGGGCGCACCTCGGGCAGCCCCGGCAGCGCGCGGACACCGTACGAGGGGGTCATGCGCGCACCTCCTCGGCCAGCGCCAGCGCCTCGCGCGCCATGGCGGCGGTGGCGTCCACGTCCGTCATCATCAGCGGGACCGCCCGGCTGCGGATGCCCGCGTCCTCGATGGCCGCCACCGCCCCGGCGTCCACGGTGTCGACCAGCCAGCCGTCGAGCAGCCCGGAGCCGTAGTGCAGGGCGACGGCGGTCGCCGTCGACTCGACGCCGATCGCGGCGAGCACCTTGTCGGCCATGCCGCGCACCGGGGCGTCCCCGACGATGGGGGAGAGGCCGACGACCGGTACGCCCGCCTCGGCGATCGCCTCCCGTATGCCGGGCACGGCGAGGATCGTGCCGATGCTGACCACCGGGTTCGACGGCGGGAAGAGGATGACGTCGGCGGCGGCGATCGCCTCCAGCACGCCCGGCGCGGGCTTGGCCTGGTCGGCGCCGACGGGGACGATCGCCTGCGCGTCCACGGACGCCCGCAGCCGCACCCAGTACTCCTGGAAGTGCACGGCCTTGCGCTCGCCGTCCACATCGACCGCGACATGGGTCTCGACGCGGTCGTCGGTCATCGGCAGCAGCCGGACACCCGGCTTCCAGCGGGCGCAGAGCGCCTCCGTGACGGCGCTGAGCGGATAGCCCGCGGCGATCATCTGCGTACGGACGATATGGGTGGCGAAGTCGCGGTCGCCGAGGCCGAACCAGTCGGGGCCCACGCCGTACGCCGCGAGCTCCTCCTTGATCAGGAACGTCTCGTCGGTCCGTCCCCAGCCCTGTTCCTCATTGATGCCACCGCCGAGGGTGTACATCACGGTGTCGAGGTCCGGGCAGACCTTCAGCCCGAACAGATGGATGTCGTCGCCGGTGTTGCCGATCACCGTGACGTCCGCGTCGGGCGCGGCCCGCTTGAGGCCGCGCAGAAAACGGGCGCCGCCGATACCGCCGGCCAGAACTACGATGCGCATACCCCACAGGATGTCAGGCGGGTACGACATCCTGTGTCTCCGGGGCGCAGCGGGCCGAGTGCATCGGCATCTCGGTCAGCCCCGGGTAGTAGATGTGCAGGCTCACGGCCGGTTCGAGCGCCGCGTTGACCACTTCGTGGACGTAACCGGGGGCGAAGACCCGCTGCGCGCCCGGCGCGAGCGTCCGGCTCCCGCTCGGCGAACGTTCCGTCAGTTCCCCGTCGAGCACGGTCAGTACGCCGGAGGAGCGGCCGTGGTCGTGTGATCCGCTGCCCTGTCCCGGTACCCAGGAGAGCAGCCACACCTCGTAGCCGGGGCCGGTGCGCAGCCGGCGGTACCAGCGGGTGGTCGCGTCGTACCGGACGTGCGGGGCCCACGTGGCGCGGTCGGCCGCGAGGGTACGGGCGAGGCCGGCGAATTCGGCCACGGTGACCGGGTGCTCCCGGGCGGGGCGGAGGAGGTGCTGGACCTCAAGGAGGTCACCGGCGATCTGGATGTCGCTGTCGCTGTTCATGGGGTGCTGTGGTTCCTCGGCAGAGAAGGACGTGCGCTACCGGAAAAGAGGCAGGAAAAAGGGGGAGCGGGAGAGGTTCGACCGGAGCCCTGGGGGCTTCAACAGCCGGAACGGCACGAACAGCGACAGCGGGCCTGGACAGCACTGCGGAATCCACGGAGGTGGGTCGCGGGGTGCGTGCGGTGCGCTGGCATGAGACCTAAGGTCGCGAATCCCGTTCCGGATGTCAACTCAATGACCGATTTGGCCGCAATGTTTCACCTCATCCGGTTGCTCCGTCCGGAGAAAGGTTTGTGCGTGAGGGGGCGCGGACACATGGGCCAGCGACCGCGCTCGTAAACACCTCGACGCCCTCGTGATCGGACTGTGATCCGGGTCGCTTCCGCGGACCGGCCCGCAACAAGATCGGGGCGCGTGGCGTCTCCTCTGTCAGAAGAGGGGCAGGAGGGGGTGGATGCGGTGATGCGGGCAGGCCAGTGGCATGTGTCAGGTTTTTGGTGATTTGAACACTTTCCGCATAGCCTTGGTTCCGCAGAGTGAATACCGGGCCCGATAGCAGATCTCGGCTTGACCGGACCGGAGCACACACTTGTAATTTCACTCGTGTCGTTCGGCCGAACTCGACAGCGGCCACCGCACGGGGACGCAAAAGACAGACGAGGGGCGCACATGACCGAGCTGTTCGAACAACTGCTGGTCGAGGACGCGGAAGAGGAACTCGGCTGGCAGGAGCGCGCCTTGTGCGCCCAGACCGACCCCGAGTCCTTCTTCCCCGAGAAGGGCGGTTCCACCCGCGAGGCGAAGAAGGTCTGCCTCGCCTGTGAAGTCCGTTCGGAATGCCTTGAGTACGCCCTCGCCAACGACGAGAGATTCGGTATCTGGGGCGGGTTGTCCGAGCGCGAGCGGCGCCGTCTGAAGAAGGCCGCCATCTGAACGCCGTCCGGCCGGGGACCGGCCGCGGCAGAGGAATACCCCCGCACGGTCCCTTACGCGTACGTATAAGGCACGGTCCGCAGTCTGCACCTCCCCGCAGACGGCGGACCGTTGTGTTTCCCGGCCCGTCCGTCCCCGCCCCGCGCCCCGGCGCCCTTCCGTACTCCCGCGCGCCCCGCTCCGGGACCCGGCGGAGCGCCCTCCGCCGTACCGGGCACATCGAGCGCCGGGCGCCCCGCGCGTATTCCTACCGTTAGTGTGGGGCCCCGTCCGAGACGCTCCCACGCCCCTTCGGGGCGACCCCCCGGCCGGAGGGCCCGCCACCTCAATGTCCCCCACCACCGCCGCGTTCGTTCCCGCCACCACCAGCGCCCCCGAGTTCCCGCGGCACGTCGTCACCGCCGTGCTCGTCGCCCACGACGGCGCGCGCTGGCTGCCCGACGCCCTCGCGGGCCTGCTCGGCCAGGAACGCCCCGTACAGAACGTCATGGCAGCCGACACCGGCAGCGCCGACGACTCGGCCCGGCTGCTCACCGAGGCGCTCGGCGACGAGCGCGTGCTGCATCTCGCGCGCCGTTCCGGCTTCGGCACCGCCGTGGAGGAGGCCGCCACGATCGCCGGGGTGATGACCCCCGACGACCTGCCCTATCTGAAGCGGCCCGGCGGCTGGGACCCCGTCACCAGGACCTGGCGCGACGAGAACTACGACCTGCCCGAACTGCCGCACGGCGAACCGGTGCAGTGGCTCTGGCTCCTCCACGACGACTGCGCGCCCGCGCCCGACGCGCTCGCCGAACTCCTGCGCGTCGCGGACTCCGACGAGTACGCCGCCGTCGTCGGCCCCAAGCTCCGTGGCTGGTACGACCGCAAGCAACTCCTCGAAGTCGGCGTCACCATCGCCAACAGCGGACGCCGCTGGACCGGGCTCGACCGCCGCGAACAGGACCAGGGCCAGCACGACCAGGTCCGTACCGTCCTGTCCGTCTCCTCCGCCGGCATGCTCATCCGCCGCGACGTCTGGGACGAACTCGGCGGCTTCGACCGCAGCCTTCCGCTCATGCGCGACGACGTCGACCTGTGCTGGCGCGCGCACGCCGCGGGACACCGGGTCCTCGTCGCCCCCGACGCCGTCCTGCGGCACGCCGAGGCGTCCGCGCGCGAGCGCCGCACCGTCGACTGCGCGGGCCGCTCCGTCGTCAACCCGCACCGCGTCGACAAGGCCGGCGCCGTCTACACCATGCTCGTCAACGCGCGGGCCGCCGTCCTCCCGTACGTACTCTTCCGGCTCGTCCTCGGCACGCTCCTGCGCACCCTCGCCTATCTGGTGGGCAAGGCGCCGGGCCAGGCCGTCGACGAGGTCACCGGGCTCCTCGGCACCCTGCTGCGGCCCGGACGGATCATCAGCGCCCGCAAGGAGCGCGGCAAGGGCGTCGTGGAGGCGGCCGAACTGCGCCCCCTCTTCCCGCCCGCCGGCGCGACCGTCCGCGCCACCGTCGAACAGATCGCCGCGAGCCTGGGCGGCGACTCCGACTCCGACACCGGTGGCTCGCGCCACGGCGCCGTCGAGTCGGGACCGGGCGGCGACGACGCCGACTACATGGAGATCGAACAGTTCGCCCGGCTGAAGAAGCTCGCGCACAAGCCGGGACCCGTCCTCTTCGCGATCCTCCTCCTCGTCTCGCTCGTCGCCTGCCGCGGACTCCTCGGCACCGGCGCGCTCGCGGGCGGCGCCCTGCTGCCCGCGCCCGCCGACATCTCCGACCTCTGGTCCCGGTACGCGGACGGCTGGCACCCCGTCGGCACCGGCGTCACCGAGACCGCGCCGCCCTACCTCGCCGTCCTGGCCGCCCTCTCGGTCCTCTTCCTCGGCTCGACCGGGCTCGCGCTCACCGTGCTCCTGGTCTGCTCCGTGCCGCTCGCCGGGGTCACCGCCTACTTCGCCTCCCGCTCCCTCGTCCCGTCCCGGCTGCTGCGCGCCTGGGCGAGCGTCGCCTACGCCTTCCTGCCCGCCGCGACCGGCGCGCTCGCCACCGGCCGGCTCGGCACCGCCGTCCTCGCGGTCCTGCTGCCGCTGCTCGCCCGCGCCGCCGTCTCCGCGTACGCGATGCGCGGCGGCGCCGACCCGCAGACGCGCGGAAGCTGGCGCGCCACTTGGGCGTACGCCTTCCTGCTCACCTTCACGATGGCCTTCACGCCCGTCGTCTGGCCGCTGGCGCTGGTGCTCGCCGTCGGCGTGCTGGTGCTGCGCCGCCACGACCTCGCCGGATACGGCCCGCGCGTACTCGCCGGGCTCGGCACCCCCGTCCTGCTCCTCGCGCCCTGGTCGTTCTCGCTGCTCACGGACCCGTCCGCGCTCTTCCGCGAGGCCGGCCTGGAGTTCGGTACGGGGGCGGCCTCCCCGATCGACCTGCTCGGGATGAGCCCCGGCGGCCCCAAGGCCATCGGTGGCATCCTGATGGCCGGGATCGTGCTGGCCGCGCTGGCGGCGCTGCTCCGCGCGGAGCGGCAGTTCGCGATCCGCTCGGCGTGGCTGGCCGCGCTGGTCGCGCTGGTCTTCGCCGTACTGTCCAACAACTCCGGCTGGGCCGGGCCCGCCACCCTCGTCTACGGCCTCGCGATGATCGCGGCGGCCATCCTCGGCGCGGACGGCGCGCGGATCAGGGTCGCCGCCGAGAGCTTCGGCTGGCGCCAGCCCGTCGCCGTGCTCATCGCCGCCGCCGCCGGACTCGCCCCGCTGATCGCCGCCGTCGGCTGGATGTTCAGCGGAGCCGCGGGCCCGCTGGAGCGCCGCGACCCGGTCCAGGTGCCCGCGTTCGTCGCGGAGGAGAGCGTCACCCGCGACCAGCCGCGCACCCTGGTCCTCGGCGGCACCTCGCCCGCCGAGGTCTCGTACTCCCTGGTCCGCGGTTCGGGCGGGCGGCTCGGCGACGCCGAGCTGACCGTCGCGGGCGGCGGTGACGCGCGGCTCGACAAGGTCGTCGCGAACCTCGTCGCCGGCTCGGGCGCCGACCAGACCGACACGCTCAGCGGCTTCGCGATCCGTTACGTCCTGGTACGGGACGGCGCCCCCGCCGAGACCGGCCGCACCCTCGACGCCACCCCGGGGCTGACCCGGCTCAGCCAGCTCGACGGCAGCGCGCTGTGGCGCGTGGACCGGCAGATCTCGCGCGCCACCATCGTCGACGGCAAGGGCGACGGCGAGTCGCTCGCGGTCGCCTCCGGGCCCGTCGAGGCGCACGCGGAGATCCCGGCGGGCGCCGCCGGGCGCGTGCTGCGGATCGCGGACCGGGCCGCCGAGGGCTGGCAGGCCACCCTCGACGGCAAGGAGCTGACCAGGACGACCGTCGACGGCTGGGCCCAGGGCTTCGAACTCCCCGCCGAGGGCGGCCGTCTCGACCTCACCTACGAGGACCCGATCACCCACACCGCGTGGGTCTGGGCCCAGGGCGCGCTCGCCGTCGTCCTGCTGGTGCTCGCCCTGCCGGGGCGGCGCCGTGAGATCGACGACGACCTGCCCGAGGAGGACGTCGAGATCCCGGCCCAGCCCATGGAGGGCGAGGGCCGCAGGGCGCGCCGGCTCCGGGCCGCCGCCGAGGCCGAGGAGGCCGCGGCGGCCCCCGAGGACGACGGGGCGGCCCCCGCGGCGCCGGCGGCCACGGCCGTGGCGGACGAGGGACAGCGGCAGACGTACGGGACCGTGCCCGCGCAGCCGGCGTACGACGAGTGGGACAGCTCCACGTACGCCAACGCCAACGCCAACCCGGCCGCGAACCCGGACCACGCCGCGGCCACCGACACGAACGCGGCGTACGGACCCGGCCCCACCACCCCCGCCGAGGGCCAGGACCCCTACCGGGCGCCGGGGTACCCCGAGGACCCGTACCAGCAGCAGTACCAGCAATCGCCGCAGCCCTATCAGGGTGACCCGTACCAGCAGCAGGGGGGCTCCTACCCGGAGCCCGGGGCGTACGACCCGCAGGGGTACGACCAGCAGCCGTACGACCCGTACGGGTACGGCACGCAGCAGCCCTATGCCGACGGCAGCCAGAACGACCCGCGCCAGCGCCCCGACGGGAGCAGCAACCAGTGAACCGTCCGACCCTCTCCCTCATCGCGGCCGCCACCGCCCTCGCCGCCGTCACCGGCTTCGCCTCGTTGTCCGGCCCGGCCGACGCGGAGACGACCGCCGGGGGCACCGTCGCCCGGCTCCCCGTGGAGCGCACCAGCCGGCTCTGCCCGGCGCCCAGCGTCTCGGACGTCGCGGAGACCACGTACACCTCCATCACGCCCACCGGGAAGGGCGGCGCGGACAGCGCGCCCGCCACGGACGCGGGCGGCTCCGCCGAACTCAAGGAGTCCACGGTCACGCTCGCCGAACCGGGCGGCGCGTCCGACGACGAGAGCGACAAGGGCGACAAGGGCGACAAGAAGGACGGGAAGGGCCAGGGTGACGCGGAGAAGGGCGCCGCGTCACCGGGGAAGTCCTTCGTCACCCTCAAGGAGCCAGGCACCCCGGTCTCCGCCGAGTCGAGCGGCGCCAACACGCCCGCGCTCGTCGGTACGGCCACGGGCCGCTTCGCCCCCGGCTGGACCACGCAGCAGACCACGACGGTGAGCGTCGGCGGCGCGCGCGGGCTGCTCGGGATGACCTGCACCGCGCCCGACACCGACTTCTGGTTCCCCGGCGCCAGCACCGAGCGCTCCCGCCAGGACTACGTCCACCTCACCAACCCCGACGACACCGTCGCCATCGTGGACATCGAGCTGTACGGGGCGGACGGCGCCGTCAAGGCCGAGACGGGCGAGGGCATCCCGGTGCCGGCCCGGTCCAGCGTCCCGGTGCTGCTCTCCACCCTGACCAGCGAGGTCGCGCCCAATGTGACCGTGCATGTCTCCACCCGCGCGGGCCGGGTCGGCGCGGCGGTACGGGCCGCCGACGACGCGGGCGGCAGCGACTGGCTGACCGCCTCCGGCACCCCGGCGGGCAGCGTGGTGCTGCCGGGCATCCCCGCCGACGCGACGGACGTACGGCTGGTGGCGCTCGCGACCGGGTCCGCCGACGCCGATCTGAAGGTGCAGCTCGCCACCCCCGAGGGCACGATCACCCCGGCGGGACACGAGAGCCTGCACGTCAAGTCGCAGATGACGGCCGCGCTCGAACTCGGCGACATCACCAAGGGCGAGGCCGGCTCGCTGGTCCTCACCCCGTCGTCGGGGCGCGGGGCCCCGGTGGTCGCGGCGCTGCGCGTGGTGCGGGGCAAGGGCGAGAAGCGGGAGATCGCGTTCATCCCGGCGACCGCCCCCATCACCGCGCGCGCCACGGTGGCCGACAACCGCGCCAAGGGGTCGACGCTCTCGCTGACCGCCCCCGGGGACTCCGCGAAGGTCAGGGTCACGTCCTCGCCGGGCACCGAGGGCGGCGAGCCCACGGTGGAGACGTACACGGTCAAGGCCCGCTCGACGCTCGCCGTCACCCCCAAGGCACCGGCCGGGCTGAAGGGCTCTTACGCGCTGACGGTCGAGCCGGAGTCGGGCGGTCCTGTCCACGCGGCGCGGACGCTGGAGGTGCCGGACGACGGCATTCCGATGTTCACGGTGCAGACGCTGCCGGACGACCGGGGGACCGTGTCCGTACCGAAGGCCAAGGAAGACCTGTCGATCCTGGACGACGGGAAGTAGCTCCCCGGGCACCGGCCCTGGTCACCGGCCCAGGTCAGCCGGTCCCCGGCTCCCGGTCACCGGCCCCCGGTCACTCCTGGCCGTACCGGGGGTCGACGGACTCGGGCGCCAGCCCCAGCAGCTCCGCGACCTGCTCGACGACGACCTCGTGCACCAGGAGCGCGCGGTCGTCGCGGTTCTTGGTACGGAGTTCCACCGGGCGGCGGTAGACGATGATCCGGGCCGGATGGTCCTTGCCCGCCGGGGCCGAGCTGCCCAGCGGAACCGTGTCCTCCAGGATGCCGGGCACCTCCATGACCAGGAAGTCGACATCGGCGAGCTGCGGCCAGCGCCGCTCCAGCCGGTCCACGGAGTCCCGTACGAGATCGCGGAAGGACTCCGAGCGGCTGGTCGAGAGCGGCACCTGGGGCGGGGCGACCGGCCCGCGCATCCCTCGGCCGTGACGGTCGCGGCGGCGCGGCCGTGGCTCGGGCGAACGGGGCGGTACTGGACTGTCCATCACTGACGCAGGGTAGCTCCCCGCGGCGCCCCGTCATCGAGGCACGAACCCTGTCGGACGCCATGTCGCATATTGAACATTCAGGCCAAGCTTCGGCTCGCTTCCCGACGTACGCATGATCGTCGATCGCGCCTTCCTTGACGGATTTGTCCCAAGTCGCGACCGCATTACGGGCTGTCGTCGACCGGTCACGTCTCTTTCCGTGCAGGTCAGGGCAGTTGATTCCAGCCAACCTGTACGGCATATCGCGCCGCGACACGGTGGGGTGACCTGGTGGCGAGTCGTCGCAGCCCGCTCAAGAGTGCGGTACCGTCCAACATCGTGAGCCCTGTACGTCGCTGTTCGCGCACCGCGTGCGGCCGCCCTGCTGTCGCGACACTGACGTACGTCTATGCCGACTCGACCGCGGTCCTCGGCCCGCTCGCCACCTACGCCGAGCCTCACTGCTACGACTTGTGTGCGGAGCACAGTGAGCGGCTGACCGCGCCGCGTGGCTGGGAGGTCGTCCGGCTGACGGACGGTTCTGCCCCCGCGCAGCCGAGCGGCGACGATCTCGAAGCGCTGGCCAACGCCGTGCGGGAAGCCGCCCGGCCGCCGGAGCGGTCGCCCGACGGCGGCGGCAAGGGCGCGCGCGGGGCGGACCCGATGGAGGTCGGGCGCCGGGGCCATCTGCGAGTACTGCGCTCCCCGGAGCCCTGAGCCACCGCCACCTCCGCCCGGATCCTGTGGATGCCGGGATTCTCCGCCGGTACGGGGATTCTCCGTCGGCACTGGGGCTCTCCGCCCGTACCGGGGTTTTCCGCCCGTACTGGGGTTTTCCCTGAGTCGCGGTCTTCCCCGGGCTGCGGGTTTCCTGGGCCGCTGGTTTCCCTGAGCCGGGGGTTCACCCCTGATGCCGGGGGTTTTCCGCTACGGATCCTGTGCGGGCCATTGACCTTCGCTTGGCGCGGACACGACCATTCCTCCACCCGTGAGAGATCACTTTCCGTATCGCGGAATTCCGGAGGACTGTCGTGTTCGTACAGCAACTGGAACCTGTCGCCGATTCGCTCGCACTCTCCGCCCTCGTCGCCGCGCTCCCCCTCGCCACCGTGCTGATCCTGCTCGGCGGTGTGCGGATGCGGGCCCACCTCGCCGGACTCATCGGTCTCGCCGTCGCCGTGCTCGTCGCCTGCCTCGCCTTCGCGATGCCCCTCGGCCAGACGCTGTCGGCCGGTGCGCAGGGCGTGCTCTTCGGGCTCTTCCCCATCATGTGGATCGTCGTCAACGCCCTCTGGGTCTACCGGATGACGGTCAGGACCCAGCACTTCGACATCCTGCGGCGCTCGTTCGGACGCCTCTCCGACGACCCGCGCATCCAGGCGCTCGTCATCGCGTTCTGCTTCGGCGCGCTCCTCGAAGCGCTCGCCGGGTTCGGCGCGCCGGTCGCGATCTGTTCGGTGATGCTGGTGGCGCTCGGCTTCGACCCGGTCAAGGCCGCAGTCGTCTCGCTCGTTGCCAACACCGCGCCCGTGGCCTTCGGTGCGATGGGCACACCGGTCGTGACGCTCGCCCAGGTCACCGGGCTGCCCCTGGACACGGTCGCGTCCGTCGTCGGCCGGCAGACCCCGCTCCTCGCCCTCGTCGTCCCGCTGGTGCTCATCGGACTCGTCGACGGGCGGCGCGGGCTGCGCGAGACCTGGGTGCCCGCGCTCGCGTGCGGAGTCGCCTTCGCCGTCGCGCAGTTCGCGGCCGCCAATTATCTCTCCGCCCAACTCGCCGACATCGCCGCCGCGCTGGCGGGAGCGGCGGCGCTGGTCGCGCTGCCCTCGGCGCGCCGGCCCGCCGCCGAGCCGGTACGCGCCTCCGTGCTCACCGGGGTACGGAGCGAGGACCTGGGCCAGGAGGACCCGCGCCCCGAAGTGGTGCGCGCCTACGCCCCGTACGCCCTGATCGTCGTGATCTTCTCCATCGCGCAGATCCCGCCCGTCAAGGAGCTGCTGGCCAAGGCGACCCAGGTCTTCGACTGGCCGTTCCTCGATGTCGCGAACCCCGACGGCGACCGGGTCGGCGCCAATGTCTTCACGCTGCCCCTCGTCGGCACCGGCGGCACGCTGGTCCTGCTCGCCGGGCTGATCACGGCCGTGGTGCTGGGCGTACGGGCGGGGGACGCGGCCCGCGAGTGGGCGGCGACCGTGCACGAACTGCGGTACGCGATCCTCACCGTCACCTCGGTACTGGCCCTCGCGTACGTCATGAACCTGTCCGGACAGGCGGCGACCATCGGCCACTTCGTCGCGGCGGCGGGCGCCGGTCTCGCGTTCCTCTCGCCGATCCTCGGCTGGTTCGGTGTCGCGGTCTCCGGCTCGGACACCTCGGCCAACGCCCTGTTCGGCGCGCTCCAGGTGACGGCGGCGCACCAGTCCGGCCTCGCGCCGGAGCTGCTGGCCTCCGCGAACAGCTCCGGGGGCGTCCTCGGCAAGATGATCTCCCCGCAGAATCTGACGATCGCGTGCGCGGCCGTGGGGCTGGCGGGCAAGGAGGGGGACGTGCTGCGCAAGGTGCTGCCATGGAGTCTCGGGCTGCTCCTGGTGATGTGCCTGATCGTGGTGGGGCAGAGTACGGCCGTACTGGGGTGGATGCTGCCGTAACGGGTGTCACCCGGCCGGGTAGTTTGAACCGACGTACCGCGCTGAACCGAGCGCGCTGAACCGACCGCAGTGACAGGAACCTCTGGAGGGCGTGACCGTGGCCGATGTTTCACCTGTGCCGCATGCGGCGAACGTGACGAACGCGTCTAGCGCGTCTAGCGCGGCGAACGCGGCGAGTGTGGCGCAGATCGTGAAGGCGTACGACGTACGAGGCGTCTACCCGGACCAGCTCGACGACCGGCTCGCCGAACTGTTCGGCGCCGCCTTCGCCGAGGTCACCGCCGCCCGGGCGATCGTCGTCGGCCACGACATGCGGCCCTCCTCGCCCGCGCTCGCGGCGGCCTTCGCCCGGGGCGCGCTCGCGCGGGGGGCCGACGCCACCCTCATCGGGCTGTGCTCCACGGACCAGCTCTACTTCGCGTCCGGGAACATGAATGTCCCCGGCGCGATGTTCACCGCGTCGCACAATCCGGCCCGGTACAACGGCATCAAGATGTGCCGGGCGGGCGCCGCGCCGGTGGGCCGGGACACGGGACTCGCGGAGATCCGTGCCCTGGTGGAGAGTTGGCTCCCGCCCGGGGCGCCGGAAGCGCCGGGGACGGCGGCCACGGGGGAGACACTGGGGGCGGCGGGAACCGGGGAGACACCGGGGACGGTGGGAACCCTTGCGCAGCGTGACACGTTGGAGGATTACGCCGCGTATCTCCTCTCCCTGGTCGACCTCTCCGCGATCCGCCCGCTGAAGGTCGTCGTGGACGCGGGCAACGGCATGGGCGGCCACACGGTCCCGACCGTCTTCGCCGGCCTGCCGCTCGATGTCGTGCCCCTGTACTTCGAGTTGGACGGTACGTTCCCGAACCACGAGGCGAATCCGCTGGACCCGAAGAACCTCGTCGACCTCCAGGCCCGTGTCCTCGCCGAGGGCGCGGATCTCGGTCTGGCCTTCGACGGTGACGCGGACCGGTGCTTCGTCGTGGACGAGCGCGGCCGGGGCGTCTCCCCGTCCGCGATCACCGCCCTGGTCGCCGCCCGCGAACTGGCCAAGCACCCGGGCTCGACGGTCATCCACAACCTGATCACGTCCCGGTCGGTCCCCGAGGTCGTCAGGGAGAACGGCGGCACCCCCGTCCGTACCCGCGTCGGCCACTCCTTCATCAAGCAGGAGATGGCAACGACGGGTGCGGTCTTCGGCGGCGAGCACTCCGCGCACTACTACTTCCGCGACTTCTGGAACGCGGACACGGGCATGCTCGCCGCGCTCCACGTCCTGGCGGCTCTCGGCGGCCAGGACGGCCCGCTCTCGGAACTGGTCTCCTCGTACGACCGCTACGCGGGCTCGGGCGAGATCAACTCCACGGTGGACGACCAGGAGGCGCGGATGGCGGCGGTCCGCGCGGCGTTCGCGCCGCGCGACGGGGTCACCCTCGACGACCTGGACGGTCTGACGGTGGCCACGGAGGAGTGGTGGCTCAACGTCCGCCCCTCCAACACGGAACCGCTGCTGCGCCTGAACGTCGAGGCGCGGGACGAGGAGACGATGGCGAGCCTGAGGGACGAGGCCCTGGCCCTCATCAGGGGCTGACCCCCGCCGGGTTCCGAGGGCGGCTCCGGGGCGGCCCCAGGGCGGATCGGGGGACGGCGCCAGGGCGGACCGGGGGACGGCCCCGGGTCCGCCTCAGGGACTGCCCGAGCCGCCTCAGGGACTGCCGGGTCGGCCTAGGGACTGCCAGGTGGCACCTCGGGGCCCGGCGGGTGACACCCCGGGGCCGTGCGGGTGGCACCCCGAGGGGCTACCCGCACAGGACCCGCGGGCCCACCGCAGTCCCCTCGGACCGGCCCCCGTACCCCCGCACAAGGCCCGTTGTCGCCCGCGTACGTCCGCCGTCCACGTCCGCCCGGGGACGGCGGTCGAGGGGCCCACCGGCGGTAGGCTGACAAGCGTCTATCCACCTGTTCGAAGGGACACCCACCCCATGCCGCTCGAAGCCGGCCTCCTGGAGATCCTGGCCTGCCCGGCCTGTCACGCGCCGCTCAGCGACCGCACCTCGGACGAGACCCCCGAGCTGGTCTGCACCGGCGAGGCGTGCGGCCTGGCGTACCCGGTCAGGGACGACATCCCGGTGCTTCTCGTGGACGAGGCGCGCCGCCCCGCCTAGACGGCGCTCGCGCCGCCCACACCCGACCAGCCCTGCTCACGCGCCACACCAGCGGAGGCCCACCCCTCATGCTCGACGAGTCGCTGCTCGACGCCCCCGACGCGCTCACCCGCGCCGACCACCGCGGTCTGCTCCGTGACGCCGCCGAAGCCGGGGCCCGGGTCCGTACCGCCCTGCGGCAGACCGCCGAGGCCGGTGTCGGCGAACTGGCGCCCGAGGGCCGCCCCCGCGCCGTACTGATCGCCGGTTCCGGCGCCGCCGCGACCGGTGCCGCCGATCTCGTGGCCGCCCTCGCCGGCGCGGCCGCGCCCGTGACCCGGATCCTCCCCACCGGCGTCGCCCCCGCCGCCGGAGCCCTGCGCTGGGCCCTGCCCGGCTGGGCCGGTCCCGTGGACCTGCTGCTGATCGCCACCACGGACGGCAGCGAACCCGGCCTGGCGCTCCTCGCCGAGCAGGCGTACCGGCGCGGCTGCACGGTCGTCGCCGTCGCGCCGGGACACTCCCCGCTGAGCGAGTCGCTCGGCGGCGCGCACGGACTCCTCGTACCGATGGCGACCGCGCCGAACGAGTGGGAGAACTCCGTCGAGGAGGACACACGGGTGACCGGGCCCGGGGCGCTCTGGGCCCTGCTCGTCCCGCTCCTCGCGCTGCTCGACCGGGTGGGGCTGCTCACCGCGCCGCCGGAGAGCCTTCAGCGCGTCGCCGACCGGCTGGACCGTACCGCCGAACGCTGCGGCCCGGCCGTCCTCACGTACAGCAACCCCGCCAAGACCCTCGCCGCCGAACTGGCCGACAGCCTCCCGCTGATCTGGACGGAGGGCACGGCCGCGGCACCCGCGGGGCGCCGCTTCGCCGCCGTACTGGCCGAGCTGACCGGCCGCCCCGCGCTCGCCGCCGAGCTGCCCGAGGCGATCCAGGCCCACGGGGCGCTGCTCGCGGGCGACCTCGCCGGTGACGCCGATCCCGACGACTTCTTCCGCGACCGGGTCGAGGAGCGCCAGGCGCTGCGCGCCCGGGTCGTCCTGCTCAGGGACCGCCCGGTCGGCGGTCTGACCGCCGCCCCCGCCGCGCGGGAACTCGCGCTCGGCCACGACACGGCCATCAGCGAACTGGAGCCGGAGGAGGGCACCGAGATCGAGGCCCTGGCCGAGCTGATCGCCGTCACCGACTTCGCCACGCTCTACCTGGCGCTCGCCGAGGGCACCACCCCCGCCTGACTCCTCCCGCCCGTCGCGCGCGCCGCCCCGCATCTGGGGCACGCGGAGCGCGCGGCGCACGCCCCCGGCACGCACCACCTGTACGCCCCTCCCGGCGCACCACCACCCCTCCCGGCGCGTCGCCACACCACCACACCACCGCGTCGCCACCCGCACACCACCCCACCGCCATCGCGCCGCCACCTCGCACCAGAAGGCTCACCCCATGGACCGCCTCTCCAACACCGTGCGCCCCTACGCCTGGGGTTCGACCACCGCCATCCCGGAACTGCTCGGCACCCCTCCCACGGGCGAGCCGCAGGCCGAGATGTGGCTCGGCGCCCATCCCGGCGCCCCCTCGCGGCTCGACCGCGGCCACGGCGCCGGCGAGCAGGCCCTCTCGGACCTCATCGACGCGGACCCCGAGGCCGAGCTGGGTACGGCCACCACACGGAAGTTCGGCCCCCGGCTGCCCTTCCTGCTCAAACTGCTCGCCGCCGGCTCGCCGCTCTCCCTCCAGGTCCACCCCGACCTCGCCCAGGCACGGCAGGGCCACGCGGACGAGGAGCGCCGCGGTGTTCCCTTCGACGCCCCGCACCGCAACTACAAGGACGCCAACCACAAGCCCGAACTGATCTGCGCGCTCACCCCCTTCGAAGGGCTCTGCGGTTTCCGCGCGCCCGAGGAGACCGCCGACCTGCTCGCGGGGCTCGACGTCGACGCGCTCAAGCCGTACGTCGACCTGCTGCACGCCCACCCCGAAGAGGCCGCGCTCCGCGAGGTCCTGACCGCCGTACTGGGCGCCGACCCGGAGGAGATGGCCGCCACGGTCACCGAGGCCGCTGCCGCCGCCGAGCGGCTCGGCGGCGCGTACGCCCCGTACGCGTCGATCGCCCGCCACTACCCGGGCGACCCCGGTGTCATCGCCGCCATGCTGCTGAACCACGTACGGCTCCAGCCGGGCGAGGCGCTCTTCCTCGGCGCCGGAGTGCCGCACGCGTACCTCGACGGCCTCGGCGTCGAGATCATGGCCAACTCGGACAACGTCCTGCGCTGCGGCCTCACCCCCAAGCACGTGGACGTCCCCGAACTCCTGCGTATCGTGCGCTTCGAGGGGACCGAGCCCGACATCCTGCGCCCCGAGGCGTCCGCGTCCGGCGAGGAGCTGTACGAGACCCCCATCGACGAGTTCCGGCTCTCCCGCTTCACCCTCGCGCCGGGCGCCGCGCCCCGCGACCTCACGGCGGCCACCCCGCAGATCCTGCTCTGCACGGCGGGCACCCCGCGCGCGGGCGACCTCGCGCTGGCACCCGGTGGCGCGGTCTTCGTCCCGGCGGGCGAAAAGGCCGAACTGTCCGGTACCGGCACGGTGTTCCGCGCCACAGTCATGGTCTGATCCACCCGCCGCACCGACGGCTGCAACAATGTCCCGCCGTACGGCGGCGCCAGGGCCGCAGACCAAGGAAGGGACATCACGCACCCATGAGCGCGTCCGGCGGAACCAAGGCGATCGTGGCGGCGCTCGGCGCCAACCTCGCGATCGCAGTAGCCAAGTTCGTGGCATTCGCCTTCAGCGGGTCCTCGTCGATGCTCGCCGAGGGCGTGCACTCCCTCGCCGACTCCGGCAACCAGGGACTGCTCCTTCTCGGCGGCAAGAAGGCGAAGCGCGAGGCGACCCCCGAGCACCCCTTCGGCTACGGGCGCGAGCGTTACATCTACGCCTTCCTCGTCTCCATCGTGCTGTTCTCGGTCGGCGGCATGTTCGCGATCTACGAGGGCTACGAGAAGATCAAGCACCCGCACGAGATCGAGGCGTGGTACTGGCCGGTCGGCGTACTGGTCTTCGCGATCATCGCCGAGTCCATCTCCTTCCGTACGGCGATCAAGGAGTCCAACGCCACCCGTGGCTCGCTCTCCTGGAAGGACTTCATCCGCCGGGCCAAGGCGCCCGAGCTGCCCGTCGTCCTGCTGGAGGACTTCGGCGCCCTGATCGGTCTCGTCCTCGCCCTCGGCGGCGTCGGTATCTCCCTGGCGACCGGCGACGGCATCTGGGACGGCATCGGCACGCTCTGCATCGGTGTCCTCCTCATCGTGATCGCCCTGGTCCTCGCGGCCGAGACGAAGTCCCTGCTGCTCGGCGAGGCCGCGGGCACGGAGGACATCGAGAAGATCAAGAACGCCGTCGTCGACGGTGATGTCGTGACCGGCATCATCCACATGCGCACGCTCCACCTCGGCCCCGAGGAACTGCTGGTCGCGGCGAAGATCGCGGTCGAGCACGACGACACCGCGGCCGAGGTCGCCGCCGCGATCAACGCGGCCGAGTCCCGTATCCGCGAGGCCGTCCCGATCGCCCGGGTCATCTACCTGGAGCCGGACATCTACAGCGCCTCGGCCGCCGCCGCGGGCACCAACCCGGCCAAGGACGCCCTCACGCCCCCGGACACGACGCAGTAGACCGGAGCAGCGGAGCAGACCCAGCAGGAGTGCGGGCGCGCAGGAGCGGGGGCGGAGGAGCGGGCGCGCGGGAGCGGGGGCGGGGAGCAGGGGAGGCGCCCTCCTCCCCCCCCCCGCCCCTCCACCGTGTCTCTCCGCACACCCGTACCGCTCCCTTCACCGTTCGGCTGTAGGTCACCGGGCCGACCGGTGTAGATTCGTGACCAGAGCCAGACGTCGCTGCTGATGGCGGTCGGGCGGTCCGCCCTGTGGACCGGCCGAGGGAGAGAGGGCCTCCGACGGACTGCCCCGCGTAGCCCGGGCATTCGTATGCCCGCCGCCGCAGAGTCAGCCGTACGTACCCACCCTCGACCCGATTTACGAGGAGCAGCTCGTTATGACGACTGTCGCCAACCGACAGGACTTCAAGGTCGCCGACCTCTCGCTCGCCGAGTTCGGCCGCAAGGAGATCACGCTCGCCGAGCACGAGATGCCCGGCCTGATGTCGATCCGCAAGGAGTACGCGGCGACGCAGCCCCTGGCCGGCGCCCGTATCACCGGCTCCCTGCACATGACCGTGCAGACAGCGGTCCTCATCGAGACCCTGACCGCGCTCGGCGCCGACGTCCGCTGGGCCTCCTGCAACATCTTCTCCACCCAGGACCACGCCGCCGCCGCCATCGCGGTCGGCCCCGAGGGCACCCCGGAGGACCCCAAGGGCGTCCCCGTCTTCGCCTGGAAGGGCGAGACGCTGGAGGAGTACTGGTGGTGCACGGAGCAGGCCCTCACGTGGCCCAACACGCCCACCGGCGGCCCGAACATGATCCTGGACGACGGCGGTGACGCCACCCTCCTCCTGCACAAGGGCGTCGAGTTCGAGAAGGCCGGCGCGGCCCCGGACCCGGCGACGGCGGACAGCGAGGAGTACGGCCACATCCTCACCCTGCTGAACCGCACCCTCTCCGAGAGCCCGCAGAAGTGGACCCGTCTGGCGTCCGAGATCCGCGGTGTCACGGAGGAGACCACGACCGGTGTCCACCGCCTGTACGAGATGCAGCGCGACGGCGCCCTCCTCTTCCCGGCGATCAATGTCAACGACGCGGTCACCAAGTCCAAGTTCGACAACAAGTACGGCTGCCGCCACTCGCTGATCGACGGCATCAACCGCGCCACCGACGTTCTCATCGGCGGCAAGGTCGCGGTCGTCTTCGGCTACGGCGACGTCGGCAAGGGCTGCGCCGAGTCCCTGCGCGGCCAGGGCGCCCGCGTGATCATCACCGAGATCGACCCGATCTGCGCGCTCCAGGCGGCGATGGACGGCTACCAGGTCTCGACGCTGGACGACGTCGTCGGCATCGCCGACATCTTCGTCACCACGACCGGCAACAAGGACATCATCATGGCCTCGGACATGGCCAAGATGAAGCACCAGGCGATCGTCGGCAACATCGGCCACTTCGACAACGAGATCGACATGGCCGGCCTCGCGAAGATCGACGGCATCGTCAAGGACGAGGTGAAGCCCCAGGTCCACACCTGGACCTTCCCCGACGGCAAGACGCTCATCGTCCTGTCCGAGGGCCGCCTGCTCAACCTGGGCAACGCGACCGGCCACCCCTCCTTCGTGATGTCGAACTCCTTCGCGGACCAGACCCTGGCCCAGATCGAGCTCTTCACCAAGCCGGAGGAGTACCCGACCGACGTCTACGTGCTGCCCAAGGCCCTGGACGAGAAGGTCGCCCGTCTCCACCTCGACGCGCTCGGCGTCAAGCTGACGACCCTCCGCCCGGAGCAGGCCGCGTACATCGGCGTCGAGGTAGAGGGCCCGTACAAGCCGGACCACTACCGCTACTGATCCACACCCCGGCTCCCCGGTACCGCGCACGTCACAGAACAGGCCCCCGCACCCCCGTGTCGGGGGCTTGTTCCGTGCGTGACGTGTACGACCGGAGCACCGGGCCTACGGTGTGCTGTCAGCTCCCCTGCGGTGCGCTGCCGGCCACCGAGTACGTGAAGGACCTCCAAGCCCCATGCCCCGCGGCCGTTATTCGCTCCATGACCCCCACGACCACACCCCTCTCGGTGACGAACACTTCCACTGCGCGCCCGGCCCCTCCGGCTGGCGCTACGTCTCCCAGATCACCACCCCCTCCGGCGAACACTCCGGCTCCGTCGATCTGGCCCTCGACGAACTCGGCCGCCCCATCCGTCTTCAACTCCACGCGGCGAGCTGGCAGATCCGCGGCGCCGCCCTCGAAGGCGTCACCTGGGTCCGTACCGACCCCACCGGCACGTACGCCACGGAAGGCAACGTCAAAGCCCACGCCTTCACCGGCACTTCCCCCGCCTTTCTCGTCGCGACGACCCGCCTGCTGCGCCTCACCCCGGACTCGCCCACGACGCGCGTCCGCCTCGTGGCCTTCACGGACCCGGTGCTCGCCCCCCGCACGGTCGACCAGTCCTGGGCCCTGGTGAACAGTGAAGCGCACACCACTGACAACGGACCCCTGATCGTGGACGAGTACCAGGTCAGCGCCCTGGACACCGGTGAACAGCACACCGTTCACATCGCCGGCGACGTGGTGCTCTCGGCCCCCGGCATCGAGCTGGAGGACCTCGAAACCCCACCGTCCCCGCCGGACCCGACGATCTGACGCCGGCCCCGGGCGACCCCCGCCCGGATCCGTACCTACGCGGGCGGTACCTACGCGGGCGGTGCGAACCCGGTCGCGGGCGGGACGGGCGACGAGGTGCCGGAGGCGGTGGAGGAGTCCCCGGGAGGCCCGGCGGGCGGGGGAGGGGGGACCACGGGAGAACCGGCTCCGGCCCCGGGGACCACAGGGGCCGAGGCGGCGCCGAAGCCCGGCCCGAACGCGCGCCGCGCGTCCCTGGCCTGCCGCTCGTTGACCACCGCCGCCAGATACGCACCCGCGGGCACCTCCCGGGGCGCCGGGGCCCCCGTACGAGCCGCCAGATCGTCGGCGAGACGTTCGGCCACCGACCGGCTCACCCCCGCGTCGAGCTGCCCCATCCGCGTCAGGTACTGACGTATCGCGAGCCAGAGATCGTCCGGTACGGCGGACAGGTCCAGTTCGGCGAAGCGCCCCACGAGCCACGGCGGCGGAGGCGGCACCGCACTCCGGTACGGCGTCGGCACCCTCTCGCGCACGACGAGGGTCCCCGCGAACACATCCCCGATCCGCCGGCCCCGCGCCGACACCAGCGACGCGACAGAGGCCACCACGCCGACCGAGAACAGGATCTCCAGCACGCCCATCGCCCCGCGCACCAGCGCGTGGCGGAACCGTATGGGCCCCCCGTCGTCCCGCACGACCCGCAGCCCGCACGCCATCTTGCCGAGCGAACGCCCATGACTGAGGGTCTCCACCGCGATCGGGCCGCCGACCAGCACCAGAAGGAACGAGCCGACGGCCAGAGCGGCGACGGCCGCCTCGTCCAGCGAACCCGCCGACAGCACGATGCCGACCGTCACCAGCAGATACGCAGCCCCGGCCACCGCGAGATCGATCGCCGTCGCCAGTGCCCGGCTCGGCAGCCGCGCCGGGCGCAGTCCCAGGACAACCGCGTCGCCCGTCACCAGCTCATCCATCGGTGCCCACCCTTCGCCGACCTACCCCGCCCTGGAGAAGGCCAGTCTGCCAAGCTGGCCCCCGACGCGCCGCAGTCAGCCGTGCCGACCGTCAGCCGTGCCGACGCCGGCGGTACGGACCGTACGCACAGTGCCGGGGAGCAGCAGCCGACCATGGACCTCGATGTCTTCGTGACCAGCCACCGCGCCGAGTGGGACCGCCTGGACCACCTGCTGCGCCGCGGCCGGCGCCTCACCGGCGCGGAGGCCGATGAACTCGTCGCCCTGTACCAGCGCACCGCCACGCACCTCTCGCTGATCCAGTCCAGCGCCCCCGACCCCGTACTCACCACCCGCCTCACCCAGCTCGTGGCCCGGGCGCGCGCGACGGTCACCGGCACGCGACGCGCCGGCTGGCGGGACGTCGCGCGATTCCTGACCGCGGGATTCCCGGCCGCTGTCTACCGCGCCCGCCACTGGTGGATACCGACCGCGCTCCTCTGCACGCTCCTCGCGGCCGTCATCGGCTGGTGGACCGGCGCCCACCCCGAAGTACAGGCGGCGATCGGGGCACCCGAGGACCTGCGCCGGATGACTCGCCCCGGTGGCGAGTACGAGACGTACTACTCCAGCCACCCGGCGGCATCGTTCGCGGCGCAGGTCTGGACGAACAACGCGCGGGCCGCCGCCATGTGCCTCGTCCTGGGGGCCTTTCTCTGCCTGCCGGTGATCTGGATCCTCTTCGTCAACGTGCTCAACTTGGGCGTCGGCATCGGGCTGATGTCCTCGGCGGGCCGCCTCGACACGTTCCTCGGCCTGATCCTTCCGCACGGACTGCTCGAACTGACGGCGGTCTTCGTCGCGGCCGGCACGGGGCTGCGCCTCGGATGGACCCTGATCGACCCGGGCCCGTACAGCCGCCGAACCGCCATGGCCCAACAGGGCCGCGCCGCCCTCGGCATGGCCCTCGGCCTGGCGCTGGTCCTCTTCGTGTCGGGCGTGATCGAAGGCTTCGTCACCCCGTCCGGACTGCCCACGTGGGCGCGCATCACCATCGGGGTCGTCGCCGAACTGGCCTTCCTCGCCTACGTCTACATCCTCGGCGGCAGAGCGGTACGGAAGGGCGAGACGGGTGACCTGGACGCCACGGAGCGCAGCGCCCGGCTTCCCGTCGCCGCCTGATGTGCGTGGGGCGTACCCGACCTGTTAGTCTCCTCTTCGCCCCACAAAAACCGTTGACACGGTCGGAGTGGGGAGGTAGATTTGAACGGTTGCCTCGGAGTTGGACAAGCCTCGGGTCAACCACATATAATCTACGCGGCTCCCGGTGGGACTGGATTTCCACGGAGCCCTCTCGATTCGACCAGCAGACCATTTCGGCCGGTGAAATTCGGTCGCGTTGCTTCTGCTAAAGTCGGGTCCGTCGAAAGACAAAAGGCCAATCCAAAGGCCACTGGAATTCTTGAGGCAGAACACGCCGAATGAATCTGGTAGAGTCGGAACCGCTGGAAAGGGAAAGCGCGAAAGCGAAGAACTGGAAAGCGAAACCCCGCTCCGACGGGGAATCGGACACGAAAGAGTCTGATAGAGTCGGAAACGCAGGAACGAAGTACAGAACAGAATGAAACACCGAAGGGAAGCGCCCGGAGGAAAGCCCGCAGGGGTGAGTACGAAGGAAGCGTCCGTTCCTTGAGAACTCAACAGCGTGCCAAAAGTCAACGCCAGATATGTTGATACCCCGACCGGTCGAAAATCTTCGACAGGTTGAGGTTCCTTTGTAGTAAACACAGCGAGGACGCTGTGAACCACCGGTCTTATTCCGACCGGTTGGTTCCGCTCTCGTGTGTGCTACCGGATTACCGGTAATCATTCACGGAGAGTTTGATCCTGGCTCAGGACGAACGCTGGCGGCGTGCTTAACACATGCA
The DNA here is from genome assembly GCF_042755665.1 of Streptomyces sp. NPDC059142. Lineage (NCBI taxonomy): Bacteria > Bacillati > Actinomycetota > Actinomycetes > Kitasatosporales > Streptomycetaceae > Streptomyces > Streptomyces sp. NPDC059142. Next base: position 228 of record NZ_JBHZDA010000051.1, on the reverse strand, counting down.
AGTCGAACGATGAAGCCCTTCGGGGTGGATTAGTGGCGAACGGGTGAGTAACACGTGGGCAATCTGCCCTTCACTCTGGGACAAGCCCTGGAAACGGGGTCTAATACCGGATAATACTTTCTCCCGCATGGGGGAAGGTTGAAAGCTCCGGCGGTGAAGGATGAGCCCGCGGCCTATCAGCTTGTTGGTGGGGTGATGGCCTACCAAGGCGACGACGGGTAGCCGGCC
>NZ_JBHZDA010000050.1:25847-52516 GCF_042755665.1 Streptomyces sp. NPDC059142 | reverse complement strand
CCTCACAACACCCCCAATCGCGCCCCGCCCCCACCCCCCCCCCGCCGCCGCCGCGCCCGCCCCCCCCGCCCTCGTCGGGGGTGGCTCCCCGCCCCTCGCCGTCGCCGCCCGCGGCGGCCGCCCCCCCGCGCCCGGGCTCGCGGGGCCCGCCCCCACCCCGGGACGCGACCGGCCGCCGCCCCGTGTTCACGGCGGTGCGGCGCCGTCCGACCCGCGGATCCCCGCGAGCGGCCGAACGGCCGGACCTTCCGCATTTCGGGCGATCGGCGAGAAAACAGCCGCCGAACCGGCGGTACGATCGGATTCACCACCCCTGGTGCGTCACAGAGGCCCGAGGTCATTCCTATGATGGGCGCACGACACCACGGACCTTCCCTTTCTCCGCCGACGGGCTCACCCCGTCCGGCGGCGCGGCGGGCCCGAGAGGTGTACGGCGGCACGACGGTGGTGGAGGGGTCGATGACACAGGGGGCCGGTCAGGGACCCGCGGTGCGGACGGCGACGTTGCGCGACTTCCGCGTACCGCCGTACGCGCAGGTTCCCGTGCAGTCCGGAGAGCCGGCACAGCCCGCACCGTCCGGCCCCGCGCCGGACAGCCCCTCGGGGCACCCCGGCGGCGTACCGGAACAGCCCGTCGCCGTACCGGAGCAGCGGGACACCGCGCCCGAGGCCGGAACCGCGCCCCTCGACGCGCCCGCGGAACACCCGCACGGCGCGCCCGAGGAACCGCCGCGCCCCGCCGGGCACATGGAGAGCCCCGGCGCGCCCGGGCATCCCACGGCCACCGCCTCGGCCCACCCCGGCGACGCGATTTCCGCCGACGAGATGCCGGAGGGGTACACCCCCACCGAACGCGATCTCCCGGTGATCACACGGGTCAGCCCGGACGACGCCACACAGGTCCTCGCCGCCCCCGCCGAGGACACCGGGTCCGAGGGGCCCGGGCCGCTCTTCGTCGTCGGTGACGTGCACGGCTACCTCGACGAACTCGTCGGCGCCCTCGCCGAACAGGGCCTCATCGACGCCGAACGCCGGTGGGCGGCCGGCAACGCCCGCCTCTGGTTCCTCGGCGACTTCACCGACCGGGGCCCCGACGGCATCGGCGTCATCGACCTCGTCATGCGGCTCTCCGCGGAGGCCGCGGCGGCCGGCGGCTACTGCAAGGCCCTGATGGGCAATCACGAACTGCTCCTCATCGGCGCCAGGCGGTTCGGCGACACCCCCGTCAACTCCGGTGCGGGCACCGCCACCTTCCAGGCCGCGTGGATCCTCAACGGCGGCCAGCGCACCGACATGGAGCGCCTCCAGGACGTCCATCTCCAGTGGATGTCCCGGCTCGACGCGGTCGTCGAGGAGGACGGGCATCTGCTGATGCACTCCGACACCACGGCCTATCTCGACTACGGCTCCTCCATCGACGACGTCAACGACGCGGTCCACCAGATCCTCACGCGCAATGACGCCGACGAATGCTGGGACCTCTTCCGCAAACTCACCAAACGCTTCGCGTTCCGTGACGAGGGCGGCCCGCAGGCGGTCCAGGAACTCCTCTCCCAGTACGGCGGAGGACGGGTCGTCCACGGCCACAGCCCCATTCCCTATCTGCTCGGCGAAGTCGGTACAGAAGACGCGTCGGACGACGAAGACGACACCGGACCGGTGGTGGAAGGGCCACACGTATATGCCGACGGACTTGCCATCGCCATGGACGGCGGAGTGACGATGGCAGGAAAACTGCTGGTCGTACAGCTTCCGTTGGCCACATCGTCAATGTAGGACAGGTGTTTTCCGGAAACCCCCTGTCACGCCACGCCAAAATCGCTCTACCATCGGCTTATCCGTAGCAGGCTCTCCTCCGTTTCCGCCGACTGCGGCTCGTACCACACGGGCGCTACGGCCCCACGGAGTATCGGGGGATGCACATGAAAAGCGCTCCGCACCTGCTGAGCGAGGATCGCGCGGATTTCGAGCGGATCCTTGGCGATGTGCTGCGCAATGCGCACGAACGTCCGGACCTCGCCACGGTCGGGCAGCGGCTCAACGCGGAGCAGTTGCGCACCCTGGCGCTGAACGCGACGGACCGGATCACCGCACCGGCGGCGGCCGAGTACGAGCACTACACCAAGATCCGCGGGGAGTTCCGCTCTCCGGGCACCGCCACGTCGGTACACGACTCCGTGCTGGACCCGGCGGAGGACGACACGACGGACTCCGGCGCCGGGCTCACCGCCGTCATCACGGTCCTGGTACCGGTCCTCGGCGGCACCGCGGCGGCGATCTTCCTGCTGGTGGGCTTTCTGCTGAAGGCGCTCGACCCGGCACCCGCCTTCGCGGACAGCATGCTCGCCGTGGGCTGGTTCTTCGCGGCCGTCACCGCGCTCGGCATCCTGGCCGCCGCGGTGGGGCTGCTGGTCACCGCGCTGCGCAACAGCTCGACGCAGCTCCCCGCCGACGAGACGGCCGGCGGAGAGCTGCCCGACGAGGTCGCCCGGGCGCGCGAGGCATGGCGCCACGCCCTGCTGGAGCGCGGCATCCTGCCCTTCCTGCGGGCGGCGCTCGCCGACCCGAGCGTGGACCCGGCGACGCCGAACCCGCCCCGGTCGGCCAAGCAGCTTCCCAAGATCGGCTACAGCAGGCCGGACTTCAGCAGCCCCCACGAGGGCTCCACCGCCGGTCAGCGGCCGAACTTCAGCAGCCCGGACTTCAGCGGCCCGGACTTCACCAGCCCCGACTTCGGCGGCCCGGAGCACCGGCCGGAGTGACCCGGCCGGCCACCCGGCCCGGCGCCGGTGGGGGACTGCCGATGCCCCGGAGCGATACGGGGATACGGGCCCGCGCGAGTCCGTGAACAGGCGTCCCGCCCGGCGCCGTGACGGTCAGTCGGCCAGCGGCAGATAGACCCGGTTGCCGGCCGCGGCGAACTCCTTGGACTTCTCCGCCATGCCCGCCTCGATCTCCTCCGCCGGTGTTCCGGTCCCGTCCGCGCCGCCCGCCATCTCCCCACCGTGCTTGCGCCGGATGTCCTGGGAGATCTTCATCGAGCAGAACTTGGGGCCGCACATCGAGCAGAAGTGCGCGGTCTTCGCGGGCTCCGCCGGCAGCGTCTCGTCGTGGTACTCCCGTGCCGTGTCCGGATCGAGCGCCAGATTGAACTGGTCCTCCCAGCGGAACTCGAACCGGGCGTCCGACAGCGCGTCGTCCCACTGCTGCGCCCCCGGATGCCCCTTGGCCAGATCCGCCGCATGAGCCGCGATCTTGTAGGTGATGACGCCCGTCTTCACGTCGTCGCGGTCCGGCAGGCCGAGGTGTTCCTTGGGGGTGACGTAGCAGAGCATCGCCGTACCCCACCACGCGATCATCGCCGCACCGATCCCGGAGGTGATGTGGTCGTACGCCGGGGCGACATCGGTGGTCAGCGGGCCGAGCGTGTAGAACGGCGCCTCCTCGCAGATCTCCTGCTGGAGGTCGATGTTCTCCTTGATCTTGTGCATCGGGACATGTCCCGGGCCCTCGATCATGGTCTGTACGTGGTGGCTCTTGGCGATCGAGTTCAGCTCGCCCAGCGTGCGCAACTCGGCGAACTGCGCCTCGTCGTTCGCGTCCGCGATGGAGCCCGGCCGCAGCCCGTCGCCGAGGGAGTACGTCACGTCGTACGCCGCGAGGATCTCGCACAGCTCGTCGAAGTTCTCGTACAGGAACGACTCCTTGTGGTGCGCCAGGCACCAGGCGGCCATGATCGAACCGCCACGCGAGACGATCCCGGTCTTCCGGCGGGCCGTGAGCGGTACGTAGCGCAGCAGTACACCGGCGTGGACCGTCATGTAGTCGACGCCCTGCTCGGCCTGTTCGATCACGGTGTCCTTGTAGATCTCCCAGGTCAGTTCCTCGGCCTTGCCATCGACCTTTTCGAGCGCCTGGTAGAGCGGCACGGTACCGATGGGCACGGGGGAGTTGCGCAGCACCCACTCACGGGTGGTGTGGATGTTGCGGCCGGTGGAGAGGTCCATGACCGTGTCCGCGCCCCAGCGGGTCGCCCAGGTCATCTTCTCCACCTCCTCCTCGATGGAGGAGGTGACCGCGGAGTTGCCGATGTTGGCGTTGACCTTCACCAGGAACCGCTTGCCGATGATCATCGGCTCGGTCTCCGGGTGGTTGATGTTGGCCGGCAGCACGGCGCGACCCGCGGCGATCTCCTCGCGGACCACCTCCGGGGCGACGCTCTCGCGGATCGCGACGTACTCCATCTCCGGGGTGATCTCGCCCCGGCGGGCGTACGCGAGCTGGGTGACCGCCCGGTCCGTGCGGCCCCGGCGCGGCTGGCGTGGCCGTCCGGGGAAGACCGCGTCGAGGCCCCGCAGGTCCGTCGCCCCGCCCCCGAGCAGCCCGCCGCGCGGGGAGGTGTGCTTGAGCCCGTCGTCCTCGGGGCGCGGCGGCCGGCCCGCGTACTCCTCGGTGTCGCCTCGGCCGATGATCCAGTTCTCCCGCAGCGGCACGAGACCGCGCCGTACGTCGGTGTCGACAGTGGGGTCGGTGTACGGCCCCGAGGTGTCGTACAGCGTGACGTCCTCACCGTTGGTGAGGTGGACCTGGCGGACCGGCACGCGGAGATCGGGGCGGGAGCCCTCGATGTATCCCTTGTGCCAGCCGATGGCGCGCCCGCCCGTTGCCCCGCCGGAGAGGGCGGTGTCCTCGGAGGCCGGGCCCGAGGGGGCCTGGTCGACGCCGGTCTCCTCCGAGCCGGAGGCAGGCGTGTGTGCGTCCTGATGGGTCATGAGACCTACTCCCTACGCCGGCATTACCCGGTAACAGGTTCAGCGGTCGGCGCAGCGCAGGTGTCCGGGGTTCCGTTCCCGGGACTACACGTCAGCGCCCTCTCAGCCCGGTGCTCCGAGCTCCCGCGTGTGCAAAGGTGACTCCACGCTAGCGTCATATCGGGCGCGCTGAACAGAGGGCCCCCGCATCCTCCGGCTTCTTGCGATGATCGGTCGGTGACCCCACCCACGCAGACTCACGAACCGCACGGCCACTCGCACAGCCACGGCCCCGCCATGCCGGTCTCCCGGCACCTCCGCAAGGTGATCGCGGCGGTGCTGATTCCGTTCGCGGCCGCCGTGGTGGTCGGGCTCGCCGTGCTCTGGCCGGGTGGTGCACCCGCGCACGAGCGCACCGGTGTGGGCTTCGACCGGCAGACCTTCGCGGGCCAGGTGGTCCAGATCGAGCGGGTCGCCTGCAAGGACGTGAACGCCTCCCAGGTCCCGTCGACCGGTGACACCTCGACTCCGCAGGGGCGCGAGGCGGTCCAGGAGGAGACCGGGGAGTGCAAGAAGGCGACGGTCGAGCTGAAGGAGGGCAAGGAGAAAGGTCACACGTTCGTCGAGATCGTCCAGCCGGACGCACCGCGGCAGTTTCACGTGAAACAGGGCGTTGTGGTCGCCTATGCGCCGGACGCTCCCCGGGATCTGCAGTACTCGGTTTCCGATGTGGACCGGCAGTTCCCGCTGACGCTGCTGGCGGGGATCTTCGCGCTCGCGGTGATCGTGGTGGGGCGGATGCGAGGGGTCATGGCGCTGGTGGCGCTCGTGGTCTCGTTCGCGGTCCTGACGCTGTTCATCCTGCCGGCGATCCTCCAGGGCTCGAATCCGCTGGTGGTGGCGGTGGTGGGGGCGAGCGCGATCATGCTGGTCGCCCTGTATCTGTGCCACGGTCTGACGGCCCGTACCTCGGTGGCGGTGCTGGGCACCCTGATCTCGCTGCTGCTGATCGGGCTGCTGGGGTCGCTCTTCATCGGCTGGGCGAGCCTGACCGGCAACACCGATGACAACACGGGGCTGATCCATGGCCTCTACCCGGAGATCGACATGAGCGGTCTGCTCCTGGCCGGGGTGATCATCGGTTCGCTCGGTGTGCTGGACGATGTGACGGTGACGCAGACCTCGGCGGTGTGGGAGCTGCGCCAGGCCGATCCGACGATGGGGCCGCGCGCGCTGTACCGGGCGGGCATCCGGATCGGCCGCGACCACATCGCGTCCGTGGTCAATACGCTCGTGCTGGCCTACGCGGGTGCCGCGCTGCCGCTGCTGCTGCTCTTCTCGATCGCGCAGTCGAGTGTGGGGACGGTCGCCAACAGTGAGCTGGTGGCGGAGGAGATCGTACGGACGCTGGTGGGGTCGATCGGTCTGGTCGCTTCGGTGCCGGTGACGACGGCGCTGGCGGCGCTGGTGGTCTCCGCGGACCGGTCCGCCCCGGAGAACCCCGCGGCCCCGTCCTCGCCGCCCCTCCCGGACGGACCGGGGGCGGGCCCGGGAGCCGGGCCCGGCTGGGAGGCTCAGGAGTCCCCGGGGCTGCTGGTGCCGACCCCGCCGGCGCGCGGTCCGGGCGGCCGGGGACGCCGCCGCAAGAAGTAGCCCGAGCGGGGCGGAAGGGATCCGGGCCACCCGGGCCGGCAGAATCACCCGGACGGCCCCCTCGACGGGCCGTCAGCCCGCGTTCTCCTCGGCGAGGATGCGGCCCAGCTCTTCCTCAAGGCTGCCTTCGAAGTCACTGAGCGTGCACTCCTGGCCGAGCGGGACCAGCCGGTCCGTACGGTCCAGGAAGGCCACCAGCGGCGCGGCGCTCACACGGAAGAGCGCGTGGTCGTCGCCGACCTGGAGCCGCATATGGACGTCCGAGAGGTCCTCGGGCGTCGTCGGGGAGATGTGCACATCGCCGTCCCCGCTGGGTGTGTTGATGCCGTCGAGCAGCAATTCGCGACCGAAAGTCCAGGTCACAGGCGCATCGCCGGGCAGATGGAATGTCATCCGTACCGCGTAGGGATCAGCCACCTTGTAGTGGAGTTCCACCGGGATACGGAACGACAGCTCCTCGGAGACGAGGAAGCTCATCAGGACCTCGGCCTGGACCGACTCGCGCATCGTTGTACTCCGGAGTAGATGGAACAGTGGCTGGGAATGATCCCCGTTGACCCTCTTGACGCAATCGTCCTGTAAGCGCTAGCAGATCACAAGGAGTAATTTTTCAGATACTGATAGAGAGGATTTGCGAGGTCAGCAGGGATCCGATCTCTCTGCGTAACCGTTCGGCCGTCGGAAGCAGCCGCTTCTGTTGACAGAGCGGTATAGAAATGGCCACGGCGGCCGCTGTGGCTCCGACCGTGACGGGTACGGCCGCGCAGACCGTGCCGAGCCGGTACTCCTGGCGGGAGACGACCGGTTCCATGCGTCCCAGCGCGTCGAGGCGCTCCAGCAGGGTGCTCCGGTCGGGCACGGAGTACGGGGTGAGCGGACGGACGGGATACCGGTCCAGATGGTCGCGGCGGGACGCCTCGTCGAGCTGACTCAGCAGGCACTGGCCGATCGCGTGCGCGTGGGCCGTCGCGCGGAAGTCGGCCCGGGCGTCGACCGCGGGGTACGCGGGGCTGTCCGCCACGGAGACCAGGTCCAGCTCGCCCTCGTGGTAGACCGCGAAGTACACGGGGACGCCCAGCGCGTCGCGCAGCCGGGCGAGGATCTCGGTGAGGGTGGCACGGCGGCCGCGGACGGCTCCGGCGTGCACCAGCCGCTGGGCGGCGTCCCCGAGGACGAAGACGCCCCTCTCGCGGCGGAGATAGCCCTCGTAGGTGAGGGTGCGCAGCAGGTGGTAGGCGGTGGGGAGAGGGAGCCCCGTCTCGCGCGCGAGCTGCTTGGCGGTGGCTCCGTCAGGGTGGGAGCCCACCGACTCCAGCAGCCGCAGAGCCCGCCGCACCGATCCGATCAGCGTGGGAACCGCGGCGGATGTAGCTGTGACCAAAGATCACCCCCAGGCGTGCGGACGGGCCGGAAGCCCGCCGGGTGCGGCAGAGGTGAGCCACTCTAGGGGCAGGTCACAGCCGGGGTTGGTTTCCTCTTCACCTTTCCCTCTGGCGGGCTAACAGCCCTATGGACTGACAGCCCTACCAGTCGCCGCGCGAGGACGAGGAGGACGCCGTGAACTTCCGCACGACGTAGATCAGACCGCCGACCAGGGCGACGAATATCAGCACCTTGAACAGCACACCGATCACGAAGGCGAGCACGCTCATGATCAGTCCGCCGAAGACCACGACGGCGATCACGGGCACCGCGATCCACTTCACCCACCACGGCATCCCCGTGAAAATCTCCCGAACCGCCATCGTCTTTACCTCGCTTCACCGAGTTCCTGATGTGACCGCTGTACGCCTTCGATGCTAGAGCCGCACCGGACCCCGCGGGGGCTCCGCAGCCCCCGCTCTCCCCTGATCCGACCCTGAGACCCGCCTGAGGGTCAGCCCTCAGGCGGCGAGAACACGACCATCACCCGCAGATCCTCCGTGATGTGGTGGAACTTGTGCGCGGCCCCGGCCGGCACGTAGACCACGCTGCCCCGGCTCACCTGGGTCGTCTCCGTCCCGACGGTGATCGACGCCCGGCCGCTCACGACGAAGTACACCTCGTCCTGCCGGTGCGGCTGCTGCGGGTCGCTCGCCCCCGCGTCCAGCGCGTACAGCCCCACGGACATGTTGCGTTCCCGTACAAACTGCAGATACGCGCCGTCGTTGGCGGCACGCTCCGCCTCCAGCTCATCCAGTCGGAATGCCTTCATGCCACGATCAGACCATGAAGAATTTCCTAGTCAAGACGATCGCCAACGCGGCTGCCCTGGCGGTGGCGATCTGGCTGATCCAGAACATCACCTTGACCGGTGAGAGCACCGGCAAGAAGGCGCTCACGCTGATCCTGGTGGCGCTGCTCTTCGGGCTGGTCAACTTCCTCGTCAAGCCCGTGCTGAAGCTGCTGACCCTGCCGCTGTTCATCCTGACTCTCGGGCTGTTCACCCTGGTGATCAACGCCCTGATGCTGCTGCTGACCTCCTGGTTCGCGGACAAACTGAGTCTGAGCTTCCATGTCGAGGGGTTCTGGACGGCCGTGCTCGGCGGTCTGGTCATCTCCGTCGTGTCCTGGGCGCTCAACGTCGCACTCCCCGACGACAACGACTGAGGCCGCTGATGAACCACCCCCAGAACATCGGCGACGGGACCCGTGCCGTACGGGCCGGGCTGCCCGAGCCGGTCAAGCACGAACCGACCCTTCCCGGGCCGGTCTTCGCCGCCCACTTCCACCTGCCGGGCGACCCGACCGGACCGTACACCTACGGCCGTGACGAGAACCCGACCTGGACCCTTCTCGAACAGGCCATCAGCGAGCTGGAGGCGCCCGGCAGGTCCGTCGAGACCGTCGCCTTCGCCTCCGGGATGGCCGCGATCTCCGCGGTGGCCTTCTCCCAGCTCCGGGCCGGTGACGCGGTCGTCCTGCCCGACGACGGCTACCAGGCGCTCCCCCTGCTGCGCGAACGCCTGGAGGCGTACGGCGTGGAGGTGCGGACCGCGCCCACCGGCGGGGACGCGCAGCTCCGCGTCCTGGCCGGGGCCCGCCTCCTGTGGATCGAGACGCCGTCCAATCCCGGCCTCGACGTCTGCGACATCCGCCGGCTCGTGCGCGAGGCGCACGCCGGCGGCACCCTCGTCGCCGTCGACAACACCCTCGCCACCCCGCTCGGCCAGCGCCCGATCGAACTCGGCGCGGACTTCTCCGTGGCCAGCGACACCAAGGGCATGACCGGCCACGGCGATCTGCTTCTGGGCCATGTGACCAGCGGCGATCCGGAACTGGCCGCCGGGGTGCGGCGCTGGCGCAAGGTCGTCGGGGCGATCCCGGGGCCGATGGAGGCCTGGCTCGCGCACCGCTCGCTGGCCACCCTCCACCTCCGGTCCGAGCGCCAGTGCGCCAACGCGCTGGTCCTCGCCCGCGCGCTCGCCGAGCGCGACGACATCAGCGGGCTGCGCCACCCCGGGCTGCCCGGCGACCCCTCGCACACCGTCGCCGCACGTCAGATGCACCGCTTCGGCTCGGTGGTCTCCTTCGTCCTGCCCGACCGCGAAAAGGCGGAACGTTTCCTCGAAGAGCTGCGCTTCGTGGAGGAGGCGACCAGCTTCGGCAGCGTGCGGTCCACCGCCGAACGGCGCGGACGCTGGGGCGGCGACGCCGTACCGGAGGGGTTCATCCGCCTCTCCGTCGGCGCCGAGGACCCCGAGGACCTGCTCGCGGACGTCCTGCGCGCCCTCGACACGGTGCGCTGACGACGCCCGGCGCCGTACACGAAGCCGTATACGAAAGAGACGGTCCGAGCCTCCCCCCTCATGGCTCGGACCGTCGTCGGTTCCCCGCCGTTCCACGCGCGGAGAACCATTTAACCAAGGCTAGTTGACTCTGCGTCAGTGTCCAATCACAGTAGCGACAGCGGCCTATCGACTTATTTATAGTTGGCATCGCGGGGGTGCCGGGGGAGCGAGGCCCTGTCCGGCAGGGCGCGGGCGCGGTTCAAGACGGGAGAGCGGGACATGGACCTGGCTCTGCTGCGCACGTTCGTCACCGTGCACCGCGCCGGTTCCTTCACCCGCGCCGCCGCCCTCCTCGGCCTCTCCCAGCCCGCCGTGACCGGCCAGATCAGGACCCTGGAACGGCAGCTCGGACGCCCTCTCTTCCTCCGCCAGGCCCGCGGGGTCACCCCCACCACCATCGGCGACGAACTCGCGCACCGCGCCGCCCCCCACCTCGACGCGCTGGTCGAGATCGCCGAGACCGGACTCGACGAGGAGTCCGGCGTACGGACCCTCCACCTCGCCGGTCCCCCCGAATTCACCTCGCTGCGCGCCCTGCCCGCGCTCACCCCGCTCACCGCCCAGGGCCTCGCCCTGCGCACCTCGTTCTTCGGAAACTCCGAGGAAACCCTGGAAGGGCTGGCCGCCGGACATCATGATCTGGCCATCACCACCACCCGGCCACGCGGCCAGCTCCTCACCGCGACTCCGCTCTGCGACGAGGAACACGTCCTGATCGCGGCCCCCCGCTGGGCGGCCCGCCTCGGCCAGGAGGTGCTGCGCGAGGGCGTCGTGGTGCTCGAACAGCTCCCGGTGGTCGAGGTCCACGAGTCGCTGCCGTTCGTCTCCCGCTACTGGGCCACCGTGTTCGAGACCCGGCCCGCGGCGGCGGGCACGGTGATCGCCCCCGATCTGCGGGCCGTCCTGGAGTGCGCGGCGGCCGGCGCCGGACTCGCCGTCCTGCCCCGCTACCTCTGCGAGGCGGCCCTGGAGCGCGGCGAGGTCGTCGCCCTGCTCGACCCGCCCGTACCCCCGCTGCGCACCTACTTCCTCGCCGTACGCACCGGCACTCTCGCCCTTCCGCCGGTCGCGCGGGCCCACGAGTGGCTGCTGCGGGCCGCAGTGGAGTGGTGACCGGAAGAACCGCCCGGAGACCGGCGCGGCCACGAGCCGATGGGCCGCCGGGCGTTTCAGAAGGGGCAGGACGGGCGAACCTCTTCCCATGACCGAACGGCCCGTGGTCAAGCGCACCGCACGCGCCATCCTGCTGGACGGCGACGACCTGATCCTGATCAAACGGACCAAACCAGGGGTGGACCCGTACTGGCTCACCCCCGGCGGCGGGGTGGAGAGAACGGACGCCACCGTCGTCGACGCCCTCCACCGCGAAGTGGACGAAGAACTCGGCGCAAAGATCATCGACGTGGTGCCGTGCTTCGTCGACACCGTGGAACACATCGCCGACGGCGGCGTCACCGGCGTGAAGGTGCAGCACTTCTTCGTCTGCCGGCTCGACTCGATGGACACCTCGCTGCGCCACGGCCCCGAGATCGACGAACCCTCGGGGGAGTACGAGATCGTCCGGGTGCCGTTCAGCCGCGTCGGTATCGCCGCCGTCCACCTCGTCCCTCTGTCCCTGCGCCACTACCTGGACGGCAACATCGAGGGCGTACGCGCCATGCACGCCCCCGACCTGGGGTGACCTGACGGGTACGCCCCCTGACCGTGCCTATGTGGTGGCCGCGACGAGCTCGTCCAGGGAGTCGTGACGGATCCGTTCGGAGGGGATCCCGGAACCCCGCAGCGCGTCCAGACTGCTGCGGATCATCCCCGGCGGCCCCGACAGATACGCGTCGAACTCGTGCCACGGACCGTGGTCGCGCACCGCCTCGGGCAGCCGCCCCGCCAGCCCCGCCGTGGGGCCCTCCGCGACCACCGGACGCACCGACAGCCACGGATGGGCGCTCTCCAGCTCCAGCATCGTCTCCATGTCGTACAGGTCGTGATCGCTGCGCGCGCCGTAGAAGACCTCGACCGGACGCCGGTGCCCGCGCTCGGCGACATCCTCGATCAGTGCCTTGATCGGCGCGATACCGGTGCCCCCACCCAGACAGAGCAGACCGTTGTCCGTGCTGTGGTCGACGGTCATGGAACCGGCCGGCGGCCCCAGCCGCAGGACATCACCGGGACGGGCGTGGTGGACCAGCGCGTTGGACACCCAGCCGGCCGGCACCGCCTTGACGTGGAACGACAGCAGCCCGTCCGGCCGCGGAGCCGACGCGAAGGAGTAGTGCCGCCAGACCCGAGGCCACCACGGCGTCTCCAGGCTGGTGTACTGCCCCGCGAGGAACGGGTACGGCTGATCGGGACGGACGGTGACCACGGCGATGTCCGAGGTCCGCGTCTCGTGCGAGACCACCTCGGCCTGCCACCACGCCGGGGCGTGCTGCTCGTTCTCGGCCGCCGCGTCGATCATGATCTGGGAGATCGTCGTGTACGTCCGTACCCAGGCCCCCTCGGTCTCCTCGTCCCAACTGGCCGAGGCGTAGCGCGCCAGCGCGCCCATGAGGGCCTCACCGACGGCGGGGTAGTGCACGGACTGGGTGCCGTACTTGCGGTGGCCGCGCCCGAGCTGGCGCAGATAGTCCGTGAGGACATCGGGCGAGTCCATGTGCTCGGCGGCCGTCAGCAACGCCTTGAGCAGCCGGTCGCGCTGCGCGTCCATCGCCACGGGGAACAGCGCGCGCAGTTCGGGATGGCGTACGAACAGCAGCGAGTAGAAGTACGAGGTGAGCTGCTTCGACACCGGGCCGACCTCGGCGAGCGTCCGGCGGACGAGGATCGCGTCCGGCGAGGCGTTCGGGTCCGGGGCCGCGGGAGCGGGCGGCACGACGGACGGCTGCCCGGACGGGGCCGCCGCGGCGGCGACCGGCGCCTCGGGCGGCAGCGCCGCCGACACCGGCGCCTGAGGCGGCAGCGGCTCGCTCTGCGAGCCCTGCTCGCCGCCGGACCCCCGCGCGTCCTGCTCCGCGGGGGCCGGCGCCCCAGCGGCGCCCTCCGCGCCCGGGACCCGCTCGTACTCCGGCTGAACGGGATGGTGCCGTACGGCGTCAGCCGACTCCGGCGGTACGGGACCGGGCCGTGCGGCGGCCGACCGTACGGCTGCCTCAGCGGCCGCCGAATCGGGGCCGACAGCCCCGTTCCCGGCCGGCTCCGGGCCCTCGGAGACCTGCGGATGCGCCGCGGGCCCCTCCTCCGCGCGCGGCCCCTTGGAGCGCGGGCGGAACGCGTCGGGAACGCCGTCGTCCACCGGGGACGGCGGCACGGCAGCGGGGTGCTCGGCACCGTTCGGCGCCTGCCCCGGGTTCGGCGCCTGCCCCGGCGGGCCCTCGCGGCGCGGTGGCGCGGTACGGGTCCCACCGGAGCCCACCGGGCGTAGCGAGGCGAAGGTGCGGCCCTGGGCGGGTATTCGGTCCCGGCCCGCCTCCCCGGCCCCGCCCGGCCCCGCCGGGTCCGTCCGGCCCTCGCCGCTCGGCGCCCGGCGAGGGGCGAACCAGCCGCCGCCCGTCTGCTCCCCGGAGCCGCCGCCGTCCCCGGAAGTGCCGTTGTCAGCCGACGTGGTGGTCGGAGCGTCCATGATGTGCCTCGCCTCGAACATCTTTCGGTCGGTCTGCGCACTTCCGGTGATCCGGAATACGCAAGCGATTCCCCGTTCTGACTCGGACTGATGACAGCCCGTCTCAACCCCCGTCACAACCCCCACGGGGAGACGAGGCACAGGAATACGACATAGCGCGCAATGCCCGTCGTCGCAGCATGGCAGACCACGCCTCCACGACGGACAAAGAGCGCGAAGTTCGGGCATCCGCACTGGATTTACCGTTAGGGTGCATCGCTCCCGCACTCAATCGCCGGATCCCCCGCCGCGTTTCCACGGCGCCTCCGGGTCAGAGTATTACTGCTGGAGGCGCACCAGTTCATAGACCTCACGCAGATCCCCTCCCGAGTACGTGTGCGTGGCGAGCCCCGCCAGGTGATGATCGGCATTCACCGCCACCGCGCAGGGCACCACCGTGAAGATCTCCGCATCGGACATCGAATCACCATAGGCAACACAGTGGTCCAGCCCCACCCCGAACTCCGCACACAGTTGGTTCGCGATCTTCACCTTCGCGGCCGGATCGAGAATGCCCGCCCGGTCCACCGGCTCGACGAAAGGCAGAGCCGGCCACCGCGAACCATGCGCCGCGTGGGCGCCCCACTCCAGCAGCCGCGAAACAAAGAAATCAGGCGAGAGGGAGATAACAGCGCAGTAATCACCCCTCTTCCGGATGTCCGCCCAGACCTCACGGATTCCCGACAGCCAGGGAGCACCCTCGAAAGCCGCCGCCACCTGCTCCACCGTGAGCTCGGCCCACAACTCCCGCACCCGGACCGCGAACTCGTCCGGCGCCAGCCCCAGCGAGACGAACCCCCGCTCCAGCTCCGCGATCTCACGGTCCAGCCCCAGTTGCCGGGAGATCTCCACCGCGGCGGCCGAGCCACGGATGAGCGTCCCGTCGAGGTCGAAGAGATGAAGCCTGCGCCCGTCCGCCGGGCTCGCCATACTTGCTGCCATGTCCGCCGAGGTTAGTACGCGCGCTCGCGCGCAGGGCAGACGATCACCGGCCACCGGCAGCACCGTGTTTCACGTGAAACCACGCAAACCGCTGGACGAACGATCACCGGATCCGACAGCCTGGCCCCCATGTCGACATCGCTCTCCGCACTGCCCGTCCGACGCCTGACCATGAGAGACCTCACGGCCTGCGCGGATCTCACCGAAGACCGCGACTGGGCGCGTGAAGAGCACCGCTGGAGCCTGCTCCTGGCCGCGGGAACCGCACACGGCATCGACGATCCGGACGGCAAGGGCCTGGCCGCCACCTGCGTCGTCACCTCCTACGGCAGCAGCCCCCACGGTGGAGAACTCACCGCCGTGGGCATGCTCCTCGTCGCCGGCCGCCACGCCCGCCAAGGCCTCGGACAACGCCTGATGAACCACGTCCTGCACGAGGCCGGCACCACCCCGCTCGTCCTCCACGCCACACCCCAGGGCAGACCCCTCTACGAACGGCTCGGCTTCACCGGTATCGGCACCACCCGGACCGTCCTCGGCCGTCTGCGGCACCCGGGCCCCACCGCGCCTCCCCTGGCCACCCGGCCCGCGACCGCCGCCGACCTGCCCGCCATCATCCGCCTCGACAACGAAGTCTTCGGCGCCGACCGCACCCATCTCCTCGCTCGGCTCCCCGCCTTCGCCGACCGCCTCAGGGTCGCCGAGGAAGGCTCCACGATCACCGGTTACGGTGCCGCCTGGCCCACCCCGGCGGCCGATGTCGTCGGGCCCCTCGTCGCCCGGGACACCGATACGGCGAAGGCTCTGGTCGCCGCCCTCGCCCCCGCCGCGGACCGACCGCTGCGCACCGCCGTCGACGTACGCCACACAGAGCTGTTGAACTGGCTCGAAGAGCACGGTCTGGAGCCCACCGCCCTCACCACGCTCATGGTCCACGGCGTCCCCGGCCTGCCGGGCGACCGGACGCGGCTGTTCGCCCCTCTGAACCTGGCCACGGGCTGACCCGTACCCCCACCGCCCCCGCACGCCCGGCCGCGCCCCGCGGCGTACCCTGCCCATCATGAGCGACCTGGAGATCCGGCCCGCGGCCCCTGACGACATCCCGGCCATCGTGGCCCTGCTGGCGGACGACACGCTCGGCGCGCAGCGCGAGTCCCCCGACGACCTCGCTCCCTACGCCGCGGCCTTCGAGCGCCTGGCCGCCGACCCGAACCAGCACCTCGTCGTGGCCGTACGCGACCACCGCGTGGTCGGGACGCTCCAGCTCACCATCGTCCCCGGGCTCTCCCGCCGCGGCGCCACCCGCTCGCTCATCGAGGCCGTACGGGTCCACTCCGACGAACGCGGCAGCGGCCTCGGCACCCGGTTCATCGAATGGGCGATCGACATGTCCCGGCGCGAAGGCTGCCAACTGGTCCAACTGACCTCCGACGCCACCCGCACCGACGCCCACCGCTTCTACGAGCGGCTCGGCTTCACCGCCTCCCACATCGGATTCAAACTGAGTGTCTGAAAACCGCATCCTTATCCGATCGGACTCGTTGCCCCCGGCAAGGGGGCAGGACGTATGCCCATCGAGATCCCGCCCCCACCGACGGGCCGCACCCGGCCCAGGAGGAGACGGGTCACATGCTCGACGAGATAGTTCTGCTGGAGTCCAGCTCCCTGCGCGCGAGCGTCGCCGGGCGTGACGACGTTCTCGACAAGGTCAAGGAACTGGCCCTCTCACCGGACGGGCTCCACGCCACGACCAAGGACGTCGCCGCCTACTTCGAGGTGAGCGAGCCGGTCATCCGCGCGGTCATCCACGACCACCGGAGCGAACTCCAGTCGAACGGATACCGCGTTCTCAGCGGCGAGGAACTGAGTTGCTTCAAGCAACTCAGTGGCATCCAGTCCCGTAGCCGCTCCGTCGGGATCTTCTCCCGACGCGCTGTCCTGAACACCGCGATGCTGCTCCGTGACAGCATCGTCGCACGTCAGGTGCGTACCTACCTGCTCGACAGTGAGCGCGCGCACTCCACCGAGCCTGTGGACAACTTAATCCACAGGCTGAAGGAGTGGATCGACACCCGCATCACCGACGCCCTCGCGCACCACCCAGCCGCACCCGCCGACGCGGGCGCCGCACGCATCGCCGAGGACATCGTCCGCACCACCATCGGCACGGCGATCGTCCCGGTGCTCAACACCGCCATCCGGAACGACGGCGACCAGCGCGCCCGGATCGAAGCCCTTGAGGACGAGGTGACCCGTCTGCAACGCGTCCTGCGCGAGCGCGAAGCGGCCGGATCGGCGGATGCGCTCGACGCCATGAGCACATACCAGTTCACCCAGCACATCGCCAGGCTCTGCCGCCGGGACGGATGCGATCCGGTCACCGTGACCGGTGGCCACGGCGGTACCGGAGCCGACATCGTCGCCTACACCCCCGACGGGCGCCGCGTCGTCGTCCGGTGCACGCCACGTACCCCCGCGACGGTCATCACCAGCGGCGACGTACAGCAGTTCATCGGCATGGCCAGGCTCGACCACAAGGCCGACATCGCCCTGCTCGTCGCCGCCTGCCCCTTCACCCGCGACGCCCTGCTGCTCGCCGCGCGCCACGACATGACGGCGGTCCACCGCGGTCTGCTGGAGGCATGGAGCGGAGGCGTGAAACTCCAGGCGTTCCGCCACTGATCCGCCTCCGCACACCGGTGATCCACAGGTGGCAGACGGGGGCGGGTGATGCGTCTCAGCAGACGGGCCCGAAGCCGCCCTCCACGCTTGCGGCTTCGGGCACGACCGCACCCCACCGCCAGGCGGCCTTCGCACCCGGTTTCACGTGAAACATCGCCATCGGCCCCTACCCTCCGAGCCCGCGCCAGCCCGCCTCGTCCACCCCGCCGGGAACCGCGTCATCCGGGGCGTACGGCCCCCGGGTGAAGACGAACGAGCCGAGGTCGAGATGGCTCACGGACCCGTCCGGCCGCCGCACCACGCGCAAGGTCTCCCCCGCGTAGTAGCCGTCGAGCCCCGTCCAGCCGCCGTCCGCCGCCGGGGCGAAGACCGACCCGCGCCCACCGCCGTGCAACGGGCGCAGCTCCAGACCACCGTCAGCCGTCAGCCGCAGCCCCACGGGCTGTGTCCCCCAGTACCACGGTCCGGTGAGCGCCAGCAGCTCCTGGTCCACCTCGGGCAACGGCTTCCAGGGCTCCGGGATCCGTGGCTCCGCGTCCGCCACGATCCCGACCAGCTCCGCCGCGACCGATCCGGCCGCCAGCCCCGAGGTGGCGTTGGCCAGCACCGCCGCCGCCACCCCGTCCTCCGGGCTCACCCACAGGCCGGCGACAAAGCCGGGCAGTGATCCCGTATGACCCACGAGCGTCCGGCCGCCTTGGCGGATGACCTGCGCTCCGAGGCCGTAGAAGCCGTCCCACTGCCCCGATTCCGGCGCCGCGGCCGGCCTCCTCAGCTCTGCCACGGACGTGGCGCTCAGGACCTTCTCGTCGCCTTCCACGAGGAAGCCGGCGAACCGGCAGAGGTCGGTGGCGGTCGACCAGAGCTGCCCCGCCGGAGCCATCAGTCCCAGATCCTCGACCGGTTCACGCAGCAGCGCGTCGGCCCACGGATGGACGGCCCAGCCCGCGGCGGAGGGCGCGACCGGCCGTACCGTCGTACGGTCCATCGACAGCGGCTCAAGGACCTCGCGCCGCAGCACCTCCTCCCAGGACGCGCCCCGTACCGCCTCGATCAGCGAACCCAGCAGCGTGAAGCCCGGGTTGGAGTAGTGGTGCCGCCTTCCCGTGGGGTGCACCACCGGCCGTTCGCCCAGCACGTCCGCGAGCTCCGGGCGCAGCGCGGCCGGTGTCCGCTCCCACCACGGCCCCGGGGTCTCCGCGGCGAGCCCCGCGCTGTGACCGAGGAGCTGCGCGACGGTGACCTCACCGACCCCCGTTCCCGGAAGATGCTTCTCCAGCGGATCCGCGAGGTCGATCAGCCCCTCGTCACGCAGCCGCAGTACCAGCACGGCGGTGAAGGTCTTCGTGATCGACCCGATCCGGTACTGCGTAGCGCCGTCCGGGGCATGCTCCGCCCCGCAGCTCCGCGCTCCCGTCCACACCGTCCGCCCCTCACGGGCCACCGCCGCGACCACCGAAGGCACCCGCGCCTCCGTCTGCGCTACAGCGATACGGTGCAGCAGAGCCCGCCGCGTACCGGGCAACAAGTCTTCCCAAGGTTCCGTCATGGACCACATCTACCCACAGGTCAGCACGCGGTCGACCGCATTTCACGCCGCGCCGGACCCCCTCCGTCGCGGCGCCCGGAACCGGACAGGGCGTCAAAACCCGGTGGACAGCCCCGGCAGCCGTCACCACAGTGAGCCGCATGACCTCCTTCGTGCACCACATAGCGATCGACTGCTCCGACACCTACACCCTGGGCAATTTCTGGGCCAAGGTCCTCGGTGCCTCTCTCGCCGAGGACGACCTGCCCGGAGATTCCGAAGCCCTCCTCGAAGCGCGGGGCGTCACGCTGCTGTTCATCGCCGTCCCCGAGGACAAGATCACCAAGAACAGGGTCCATCTGGACCTCCAGCCTCAGGAGCACACCCGTGACGAGGAGGTCGAACGCGTTCTCGCCCTGGGCGCCACGCTCGTGGCGGATCACCGCCGCCCCGACGGCCGGGGGTGGGTGACCCTCGCGGACCCCGAGGGCAACGAGTTCTGCGTGGAGCGCAACGCGGCCGAACGAGCCGCCTGACCCGCCGTACGGAGATGACGACGGCGCTGAAAGCCCCGTCGTGACGCCGCTGGTCCGGTGCCCGGTCCCGCTGGTCCGGCCAGCGCTGCCGATTCTCGTCCTCCAGCCCCGGACCGGCGCGCCGAACGCCTCACCCCGTGGCGCGGAAGCAGGAAAAGGAGAGAGCGGTGTCCGTTCACCCTGAACCGTCCCGGCCCGTGGACCGGCGTGTCCATGTACAGGGCCGCCCCGTCGGTTCCTGGCCCGCCCGGTCGCCGGAAGCGGAACGGGGCGCGGTGCGCAGGATCACGGTGGTCGGCGAGGAGATCCTGAGCCGCCCCTGCCGGGAGGTGACCGAGTTCGGCTCCCCCGCGTTGTCGGCGCTGATCGACGACATGTTCCTGACGATGTACGTGGCCGAGGGCGCCGGCCTGGCCGCCAATCAGGTCGACGTCGGCCTCCGGGTGTTCGTCTACGACTGCCCCGACGACCAGGGGGTCCGGCATGTGGGCCACGTCGTCAACCCGGTCCTGGAACTGCCCCCGCCACGGGGCCGCCGTCTCCTGGACGAGCTCGAAGGCTGTCTGTCCGTGCCCGGCGCCACCATGGCGCTTCCCCGTACCGACCGTGCCGTCGTCCGCGGCCTCGACCGGAACGGCGCCCCTCTCGTCATCGAGGGAACGGGCTACTTCGCACGCTGTCTGCAGCACGAGACCGACCATCTGCTGGGCCACACGTATCTCGACCGGCTCTCCGCCCGGGACCGCAAGGACGCGCTGCGCACGATGGCGGACCGCCGTGCGGATGTCTTCGCCCGGCGCGCCGGGCGGGCCGCCGAACTGGGGCGGTGAGCCGTCACCGCACGCTCCTCGGGGACGGCACCCCTGCCTTCCCGGGGACGAAGGCCCTCACCCGCTCGCGAACCGCCCGGAATATCCGCCCCGTGGGGGAAGTTCCGCAGGGGTGCCCCTGCGGGACGGCGCGCCTCCCCCGGCGCCGCCCCACACACCCCGGGGGCGAGCGAAAGACAGGTGAACGATGAAGTCCGTCGTCCGGACGGCCGCCGGCGGCCCCGAAGTCCTCCAGTTCGTCGAACGGCCCGTCCCCGAACCCGGCCCGGGCGAGGTACGCGTGCGTGTACACGTCTCCGGCGTCAACCCCACCGACTGGCGCAGCCGCAGACGCGCGCTGCCGCCGGGCATGGACGAGCAGGTGCCCCACCAGGACGGCGCCGGGACCATCGACGCCGTCGGCCCGGGGGTCGACCCGGCCCGTGCCGGACAGCGGGTGTGGCTCTGGGAGGCCGCGTGGGAGCGCCCCTGGGGGACCGCCCAGCAGTACACGCTCGTCCGCGACGACCATGCCGTCGCCCTCCCCGACCACGCCCCGTTCGAGCTCGGCGCCGCCCTGGGCATCCCCGCCCTCACCGCCCACCGGGCGCTGACCGTCCACGACGGCGGACCGGGACGGATCGCCCCCGGCACCCTGCGCGACACGACCGTGCTCGTGGCAGGCGGCGCCGGCGCCGTCGGCAACGCGGCCGTCCAGCTCGCCCGCTGGGCCGGCGCACGGGTGGTGACCACGGTCAGCGGCCCCGCCAAGGCCGCCTTGGCCCGCGCGGCCGGCGCCCACCACGTGGTCGACTACCGCGCGCGGGACGCGACCGCGGAGATCCTGGCCTGGGCGCCCGGGGGCGTCGACATCGTCGTGGAGGTCGCGCCGGGCACCAATGCCGCACTCGACATCGCCGTCACCGCCCCCGGAGCCGTGGTGGCCTACTACTCCGGCGGTGAGAACGAGCATCTGTCCGTTCCCGTGCTCTCCTCGCTCCAGGCGAACCTGCGCTGGCAGAGCGTCTTCATCTACACGGTCCCGGACACCGCGAAGCGGCAGGCGGTCGCCGATGTCGCGGCAGCGGTCGCCGCGGGCGCCCTGCGCGTGGGCGAGGAGGCCGGGCTGCCGCTGCACCGCTTCCCGCTGGAACGCGCCGCCGACGCCCACGCCGCGCTCGAACGGGGCCTGGTCGGAAAGGTCCTGCTCGACCTCCCGTGACCGTACGGCCGCGTCGGCGGGGCGTGCGCCCCGCTACGCCGTCCCGTCGGCGCCGCCGACCATACGGACGAGGGTGTCGACCAGTTCGTCGGCGGTGGAGCGCAGCGCGTCCGTGTCCAGGTGGCCGCTGAGCTCCATGTCCGCGATGCCGTGGGCGCTGGTGAGCAGCAGCGCGCCGTACCGCCGTGTGTCCCGCTCCCCGACGAGACCGGTGACGACGGCCAGGAACTCCGCGTGGAAGCGTCCGGCCGCGCGCATGCGGTCCGTGGCCGGATCGTCCTCCGGTCCGCAGAGCTGACGCCGGACGCGGTCGAGTCCTTCACCGAGTTCCTCGGGGCGGTGTCCGGGGCGCCGGAACAGCATCTGGTACAGGTGCGGCTGGTCCCGGGCCACGCCGATGAGGGTGTGGAGGGCGCCGCGCACCCGGGCGGGGGCCGAGAGGGCCGGGTCGGTCCGCAGGGTGTGCATCCGGTCGGCGATCCGCTGCCAGCTCTCGGTCGCGACAGTGGTCAGCAGGCTGTCCTTGCCCGTGAAGTGCCGGTAGGGCGCCCCTCGGCTCACGCCTGCCCGCGCACCCACCTCGCGCAGGGTGACCGCTTCGGGGCCGCCGAGGTCGAGCAGTTCGGCGGCCGCGTCGAGCAGGGCGCGGCGGGTGAGGGCGGCGGACTCGGCGCGGGTGACCATGACCGCATCATACAGTTGACAGTGTCATCTGAATTGGTAACGTAACCGAGGTGACAACGTCATCTGAAACTCGGAAACTGACCGTCGTGACCGGAGCCTCCACCGGCATGGGCGCGTCGACCGCTCGCCAACTGGCCCGCCAGGGGTTCCATGTGCTGGCGGGTGTACGGCGCGACCGCGACGCCGACGCCATCCGGTCCACCGGCGTCGAACCGGTCATCCTCGACATCACCGACCCCGCGCACGTGGAGGCGCTCGCCACGCGCGTCGCCGACGACCCGCGTCCCCTGCACGCGCTGGTCAACAACGCCGGCGTCCAGGTCAACGCCCCGGTCGAAGCCCTGCCGATGGCGCGGTGGCGACAGGTCTTCGAAGTCAATCTGTTCGGCCACATCGCCGTCACCCAAGCGCTCCTGCCCACGCTGCTGCGCGACCAGGGCCGCGTGGTCAACATCAGCTCGATCGGCGGCAAGTACGCCATGGCCACCTACGGCGCCTACGCCGGGGCCAAGTTCGCCCTCGAAGCGGTCAGCGACTCGCTCCGCCGCGAGGTCGCACCGCTGGGCGTCCAGGTGGTCGTCGTCGAGCCCGGCGGCGTACGCACCGAGATCGCCACCCGAGGCATCGCCACGGCGAACGACCTCGCCGCCCGGATGACACCGGAACAGAACGAGCGCTACGGCGGCCTGGTGCGGGCGAACAACCGGTTGATGGCCACGGGCACCGCATCGGGCCTGAGCGCCGACGCCGCCGCCCGCGTCATCGTGAAAGCCGTGACGGCCCGCAGACCACGCACCCGCTACACCGCCGGACGCGACGCCGCCCTGATCATGCGCCTGGGACCACTGCTCTCCGACCGCATGCTCGACCGCGTCCTCGCCGCCAACCTGCGCCGCCACCACCCGAAGGACACCACGGCCACCCCCACGGCACCCCGGGCCGAACACGCGCGACACACCCCGTGACCGGCCCTGGCGCGGGCGTCCGGGCACCCGTCACCTCGCGTCAGGTCTGCGCCATGTCCACAAAACGCGAGTAGTGGCCCTGGAACGCCACCGTGATCGTCGCCGTCGGGCCGTTACGGTGCTTCGCCACGATGAGGTCCGCCTCGCCCGCGCGCGGTGACTCCTTCTCGTACGCGTCCTCACGGTGCAGCAGGATCACCATGTCCGCGTCCTGCTCGATCGAGCCCGACTCACGCAGGTCCGAGACCATCGGCTTCTTGTCCGTACGCTGCTCAGGACCACGGTTGAGCTGCGACAGCGCGATCACCGGCAGCTCCAGCTCCTTCGCCAGCAGCTTCAGGTTTCGCGACATGTCCGAGACCTCCTGCTGACGGCTCTCCGCACGCTTCGAGCCGCCCGACTGCATGAGCTGCAGATAGTCGATGACCACCAGCCGGATGTCGTTGCGCTGCTTGAGACGACGGCACTTCGCCCGGATCTCCATCATCGAGAGGTTCGGCGAGTCGTCGATGTAGAGCGGCGCCTGCGAGATGTCCGGCATCCGGCGGGCCAGCCGTGTCCAGTCCTCGTCCGTCATCGTGCCCGACCGCATGTGGTGCAGCGCCACCCGCGCCTCCGCCGACAGCAGTCGCATCGCGATCTCGTTCCGGCCCATCTCCAGGGAGAAGATCACGCTCGGCAGATTGTTCTTGATGGACGCCGCGCGCGCGAAGTCCAGCGCGAGCGTGGACTTGCCCATGGCGGGACGGGCCGCGATGACGATCATCTGGCCGGGGTGAAGACCGTTCGTGAGCGAGTCGAAGTCGGTGAACCCGGTCGGCACACCGGTCATCTCGCCGCTGCGTGAACCGATCGCCTCGATCTCGTCGAGCGCGCCCTCCATGATGTCGCCGAGCGGCAGGTAGTCCTCGCTCGTGCGCTGTTCGGTGACGGCGTAGATCTCGGCCTGCGCGGAGTTGACGATCTCGTCGACGTCCCCGTCTGCGGCATACCCCATCTGTGTGATCTTCGTACCCGCCTCCACGAGCCGGCGCAGTACCGCCTGCTCGTGCACGATCTCCGCGTAGTACGACGCGTTCGCCGCCGTGGGCACCGACTGGACGAGGGTGTGCACATACGAGGCTCCGCCGACCTTGCCGATCTCACCGCGCTTGACCAGTTCGGCGGCCACGGTGATCGGGTCGGCCGGCTCGCCCTTGGCATAGAGGTCGAGAATCGCCTGGAAGATCGTCTCGTGGGCCGGCCGGTAGAAGTCATGGCCCTTGATGATCTCCACGACATCGGCGATCGCGTCCTTCGACAGCAGCATGCCGCCGAGCACCGACTGCTCCGCGTCGAGATCCTGCGGAGGCACCCGCTCGAACCCGCCGGATCCGCCACCCCAGGGCCCGCTCTCGCTGCCCCGCTCGTGCTGCTCCTCCCTGCCCCCCCGGCCCTCGCCGCGGCGCTGCCGGGAGACAGGCAGACGGTCGCTGGGACCGGTGTCGGTCCAGGGGTCGTCCAACGGCTCGGGAATGCTCACCGGCCACCTCCTCATGTCCGCCCAGCGGACCTCGCCGTGCCACTCTTTGTACGGCACGACACTGACAAAACGAGAGGGCTGACTCCGGTTCCGGCGCGTCGGACGCCGGTCCACGGTAGGCCCGCCGACGACGTCAGCCAATCTTGTTATCCACAGGCCATGTGGACGAGAGACCAGATGCTGTGGAGAACATGGGTGAACCTGTGCACGGACCGGGGGACAGCGCTGTGGACAAAGTCATACCGCCCTTCCCGAACAGGCTCTGACCTGGGTTTTTTCCGTCCACCGGCTGTGGGGGAGAAAAACTTTCCCGACTGGACCAAGATCAACGGAACCGGCGCACAACCGATCCTTCACCCACGCCGGAAGTAAGGATCGCCAGTACCTTGCATCACTTACCTGTGGAAGATTAGGTTGAGCGCATGACACAGGCCCCCTCGGCATCCAGGACCGGGCGGCGACGCCACGATCGTGAGATCGTCGCACTCGCCGTTCCGGCCTTCGGCGCCCTGGTGGCCGAGCCGCTCTTCGTGATGTTCGACAGTGCGATCGTCGGCCATCTCGGCACCCCGCAACTCGCCGGACTGGGCATCGCGGCGGCCCTTCTGACAACCGCCGTCTCCGTCTTCGTCTTTCTCGCCTACGCCACCACCGCGGCCGTCGCCCGGCGGGTCGGCTCGGGCGATCTTCCAGCCGCCATCCGCCAGGGCATGGACGGCATCTGGCTCGCTCTGCTGCTCGGCGCCGTCGTCGTCGCGGTCGCCCTGCCCGCCGCGCCGTGGCTCATCGGGCTCTTCGGCGCCTCGGACACCGCTGCTCCGTACGCCATCACCTATCTGCGGATCTCCAGCCTCGGCATCCCGGCCATGCTGGTGGTGCTGGCCGCCACCGGTGTACTGCGCGGACTCCAGGACACGCGTACACCTCTGTACGTCGCCATCGGCGGGTTCGGCGCCAACGCGGCGCTCAATGTCGCACTGGTCTACGGCGCCGGCCTCGGTATCGCCGGCTCCGCCTGGGGCACGGTGATCGCCCAGTGCGCCATGGCCGCCGTCTATCTGGTCGTCGTCGTACGGGGAGCGCGTCGCCACGGTGCGTCGCTGCGGCCCGACGCGGCGGGGATACGGGCCAGTGCGCAGGCAGGTGCGCCGCTGCTGGTCCGCACGCTCTCGCTGCGGGCGGTTCTGATGATCGCCACGGCGGTCGCGGCACGGCTGGGGGACGCGGACATCGCCGCACATCAGATCCTGCTGTCGCTGTGGAGCCTGATGGCTTTCGCGCTCGACGCTATCGCCATCGCGGGGCAGGCCATCATCGGCCGTTACCTCGGAGCGGGGGACACCAAGGGTGCCCGGGAGGTGTGCCGCCGCATGGTGCAGTGGGGGATCGCCTCGGGTGTACTGCTGGGGGCGCTGATCGTGATCGCGCGCCCGTTGTTCATCCCGCTGTTCACCGGGGACTCGGCAGTACGGGAGACGCTGCTGCCCGCGCTGCTGGTGGTGGCGGTGACACAGCCGCTCGCGGGGATCGTGTTCGTGCTGGACGGCGTGCTGATGGGCGCGGGGGACGGTCCGTATCTCGCCGGGGCGATGCTGGTGACGCTGGTGGTCTTCGCGCCGGTCGCCCTGCTGGTCCCGGTTCTCGGAGGCGGGCTGACGGCTCTCTGGTGGGCGATGGGGCTGATGATGGCGGTGCGGATGGTGACGCTCTGGCTGCGGACCCGTTCGGGGCGGTGGCTGGTCACGGGCGCGACGCGCTGACACACCGCCGCACCACTCCGGGGTTGCCGTTTCACGTGAAACACCCGGTGTGCCCGTTTCACGTGAAACATGGCGCCGGAATCAGGCCGCGACCGACAGAGAGACGACAGAGAAGAGGGGGGGGGGGCGCCCGGGGGGGGGGCCGCGGCCCGCGGTGTGTGGGGGGCGCGGGGGGTGTGGGGGGCGGGCC
>NZ_JBHZDA010000050.1:23362-25837 GCF_042755665.1 Streptomyces sp. NPDC059142 | reverse complement strand
GATATCTCGCCCGAGTGAGTTGTGGCCTGTAGCCGTGGGTTTCGGCGGCCCTCTTCCTGCTTGCTCTGCCGAGCGTGTCGCTTAGGCGGCGACGACCTCGATGCCGAGCTTCGCGGCGACCTCGGGGTGCAGACGCACGGACACCTGGTGCGAGCCCAGGGTCTTGATCGGCGAACCGAGCTCGATGCGACGCTTGTCGACCTCCGGGCCACCGGCGGACTTGATCGCCGAAGCGAGGTCGGCCGGGGTGACGGAGCCGAAGAGGCGGCCGGCGTCGCCGGAGCGAACGGCCAGACGCACCTTCACGCCTTCGAGGCGGGCCTTGATCTCGTTGGCCTGCTCGATGGTGGCGATCTCGTGGATCTTGCGGGCGCGGCGGATCTGCGCCACGTCCTTCTCGCCGCCCTTGGTCCAGCGGATCGCGAAACCGCGCGGGACCAGGTAGTTGCGGGCGTAGCCGTCCTTGACGTCGACGACGTCGCCGGCGGCACCGAGGCCGGAGACCTCGTGAGTGAGGATGATCTTCATGATTCGGTCACCCTCCCCTTATCGCGCGGTGGACGTGTAGGGCAGCAGCGCCATCTCACGGCTGTTCTTGACGGCCGTGGCGACGTCACGCTGGTGCTGCGTGCAGTTGCCGGTGACGCGGCGGGCACGGATCTTGCCGCGGTCGGAAATGAACTTCCGCAGCATGTTCGTGTCCTTGTAGTCCACGTACTGGGTCTTGTCCTTGCAGAATGCGCAGACCTTCTTCTTAGGCTTGCGCACAGGCGGCTTCGCCATGGTGTTTCTCCTGTGTGATCAAGAAGTGGGGTACGAGCCCGCCCTTAGAAGGGCGGCTCGTCCGAGTAGCCGCCGCCGGAGCTTCCGCCCCAGCCGCCTCCGCCGCCCCCGCCGCTCTGCGGCTGCTGGCCGCCGGCCGGCGCGCTGGTCGCCCACGGGTCGTCGGCGGGTGCACCGCCGCCGCCCTGCTGGCCACCACCACCGGAGCCGCCGCCCCAGTTTCCGCCGCCGCCCTGCTGGCCGCCGCCGCCGTAGCCGCCCTGGCCACCGCGACCGGTGGTCTTGGTGACCTTGGCCGTGGCGTTCTTCAGGCTGGGGCCGACTTCCTCGACGTCCAGCTCGTAGACCGTGCGCTTGACGCCCTCGCGGTCCTCGTAGGACCGCTGCTTCAGCCGGCCCTGCACGACGACGCGCATGCCTCGCTGGAGCGACTCGGCGACGTTCTCCGCCGCCTGCCGCCAGACCGAGCAGGTGAGGAAGAGGCTCTCGCCGTCCTTCCACTCATTGGTCTGCCGGTCGAAGGTGCGGGGAGTGGACGCGACGCGGAACTTCGCGACCGCCGCACCGGACGGGGTGAAGCGCAGCTCGGGGTCGTCGACGAGATTGCCGACGACCGTGATGACGGTCTCGCCTGCCATGGGTGAACCTCTCGGCGGGGATTGCTTCTGGCTGCTTGTTGCTACTCGGACCCGTTGACGCTGAGCCGGTGGCTCAGTGGGTCTCGGGGCGGAGGACCTTGGTCCGGAGGACCGACTCGTTCAGGTTCATCTGTCGGTCGAGCTCCTTGACGACCGCAGGCTCGGCCTGGAGGTCGATGACCGAGTAGATGCCCTCGGGCTTCTTCTTGATCTCGTAAGAGAGACGACGACGGCCCCAGGTGTCGACCTTCTCGACCTTTCCGTTGCCCTCACGGACGACGGAGAGGAAGTTCTCGATCAGCGGGGAGACAGCGCGCTCCTCGAGATCGGGGTCGAGGATGACCATCACCTCGTAGTGACGCATGTGGAACCCACCTCCTTTGGACTCAGCGGCCACGGTCGTTCCGTGGCAGGAGGGTCGTGATGCGTGAGCAACGGTATCTGCCGCCACTGACAATCCGGCTCGTCGGACGAGGGGATCGCGTTCTGGCCAGGGCAGACACCGGTGCAGACCGTACAGACTACCCGCACGGTGGCTTCCTGTTGAAATCCTGCTGCCTGCGGGCGCAATCTGTACACATCGGGTGTGCGCGGCGCTACGATGCGCCGCCTCCGGCAAGGCCAGGAGGTGCCAGATGGCACAGGCAATGCGACCGAACCCCTCCACGTCCCTTTTCTCGACCGACGGGAAGTCCCATCCGGTCCAGGACACGCTGATGGTGGTGACACTGGCGCTGGGGCTTCTCGCCTTGGTCACGGCGTTCTTCCACCCGCTGCACCTGATCAGTTCCTGGGCGGGGCTGGTCGGGATCCTGACGGGGGCATACGGACAGTTCATCTCCGTGACGACCCGCGAGCGGTTCCTGATCATCATCGGGCTGGGCGCCTCGGCGGTCGGCTTCTTCCTCGGCATGGCGCACGGCGGTCTGTTCGGCGGGGTGATCGGTTAGGGCCGCGCGTTCGGATCCGGTGCGGTCCGGACGCGCGGCGGGGGGGGGGGGGGGCGGGGGCGGGGGGGGGCGCGCCCCCCCGCCCCCCGCCCCGCGCCCCCCCC
>NZ_JBHZDA010000050.1:0-23354 GCF_042755665.1 Streptomyces sp. NPDC059142 | reverse complement strand
GGGGGGTGGGCGGCTTCTGTGTCTCCGCTCGGGGGGGCCGGTGGCGCGTGGCGGGGGGGGGGTCTGGGGGGGGGGGGGGGGGGCGGGCGGGGGCCCCCCCCCCCCCCCCCCGCGCCGGGGCCCGTGCCGAGGGTCGGGCCCCGGCCATCCCCGTCGGCTCGGCCGACGGCCAGACGGGGCGCTCCATCGGCGCAGTAGGCTTCGGCGCGAGAGCCGGAGCCCCTGTATCGATGGGGACACACCTGCCGAGGAGCGCCCCGTATGACTCTGACCCTGAGGACCATCAGCCGTGAGCAGCATCTGGCGTATATCCAGAGCCTGCCCGCGGCGAGTCATTGCCAGGTCCCGGCGTGGGCTGATGTGAAGACGGAGTGGCGCTCCGAGAACCTGGGCTGGTTCGACAAGAACAATGAACTGGTCGGCGCGGGACTGGTGCTGTACCGGCAGCTGCCGAAGATCAAGCGGTATCTGGCGTATCTGCCCGAGGGTCCGGTGCTGAATTGGTACGCGCCGAATCTGGACGAGTGGCTTCAGCCGATGCTGGCCCATCTGAAGCACCAGGGTGCTTTCTCGGTGAAGATGGGCCCTCCGGTGGTGATCCGGCGGTGGAACGCGGCGGCGATCAAGTCGGGTATTCAGGATCCGGATGTGAAGCGGCTGCGTGACGTGGAGGCGTCGCACATCGAGCCGCGCGCTTTCGAGGTCTCGGACCGGCTGCGCAAGATGGGCTGGCAGCAGGGTGAGGACGGGGGCGCGGGATTCGGCGACGTACAGCCGCGTTATGTCTTCCAGGTGCCTTTGGCAAATCGTTCGCTGGACGATGTACTGAAGGGTTTCAATCAGCTTTGGCGCCGTAATATCAAGAAGGCCGAGAAGGCCGGCGTCGATGTGGTGCAGGGCAGTTACGGGGATCTCGCGGAGTGGCAGCGGTTGTACGAGATCACGGCGGAGCGTGACCATTTCCGGCCGCGGCCGCTGTCGTACTTCGAGCGTATGTGGAGTGTGCTGAACGCCGAGGACCCGAATCGGATGCGCCTGTATTTCGCGCGTCACGAGGGTGAGAACGTGGCGGCGGCGACGATGCTGATCGTCGGTGGTCATGTCTGGTATTCGTACGGTGCTTCGGCGAATCACAAGCGTGAGGTACGGCCGTCGAACGCGATGCAGTGGCGGATGCTGCGGGACGCGTACGCGATGGGCGCGACGGTGTACGACCTGCGGGGTATCTCCGATTCCCTCGACGAGACCGATCACCTCTTCGGTCTGATTCAGTTCAAGGTGGGCACGGGCGGCGAGGCCGTCGAGTACATCGGCGAGTGGGATTTCCCGCTGAACAAGCTGCTCCACAAGGCGCTCGACATGTACATGTCGCGCCGCTGACCGATTGACGGACCGCCGGAGGTTTCCGGCGGCGGCACGGGGCGGATCCTTCTGGTAGGGCCGTCCCGATCCGCACCACGATTCATATTCTTGTACACCGCAGAAATCTGATACACCGCAGCCGAGAGAAAGGTTCCGGACCGGCAATGGCGCTCTCCCTCTACGTCGACACCGCGCGCTGGCGGGCGCACCAGAAGTCGGTCATCGAGCAGTTCCCGGGGCTCGTCCCCGTCTGCAAGGGCAATGGCTACGGCTTCAGTCACGAGCGGCTCTCCGACGAGACCACGCGTTTCGGTTCCGACATGCTGGCTGTGGGCACGATCTACGAAGCCGCGCGCATAAAGGACTGGTTCAGCGGCGATCTGCTGGTCCTCACCCCGTTCCGGCGGGGAGAGGAGCCGGTGCCGCTGCCGGACCGGGTGGTGCGCTCGGTCTCGTCCGTGGACGGCGTGTACGCCCTGGTGGGCGCCCGTGTGGTCATCGAGTGCATGAGCTCGATGAAGCGGCACGGGGTGAAGGAGGAGGAGCTGGGTCAGCTCCACGCCGCCATAGAGGACGTACGGCTGGAGGGCTTCGCCCTGCACCTCCCGCTGGACCGTACGGACGGCTCCGACGCGGTCGAGGAAGTCATCGCGTGGATGGACCGGCTGCGCGCGGCGCGGCTTCCGCTGCACACGATGTTCGTGAGCCATCTCGCGGCGTCCGAGCTGGCGCGGCTCCAGCAGCAGTTCCCGCAGACGCGGTTCCGCGCGCGGATCGGCACGCGGCTGTGGCTGGGCGACCACGAGGCGACCGAGTACCGGGGTTCGGTGCTGGACGTGACGCGGGTCGCCAAGGGCGACCGGTTCGGTTACCGGCAGCAGAAGGCGGCGTCCGACGGCTGGCTGGTGGTCGTGGCCGGGGGTACGTCGCACGGGGTGGGTCTGGAGGCCCCGAAGGCGCTGCACGGCGTGATGCCGCGGGCCAAGGGCGTCGCGCGGGCGGGTCTGGCCACGGTGAACCGGAATCTGTCGCCGTTCGTCTGGGACGGTAAGCAGCGCTGGTTCGCGGAGCCGCCGCACATGCAGGTGTCGATCCTCTTCGTCCCGTCGGACGCGCAGGAGCCCAGGGTCGGGGACGAGCTGGTGGCGCATCTGCGCCACACGACGACGCAGTTCGACCGGATCGTGGACCGCTGACCCTCCCCCTGGCCCCGCGCCGGCACCCGTAACGCCGAAGGCTCCCCCCGCGTCCGCACGCGAGGGGAGCCTTCCGTCGTTTCCCGGGGTGACCGACCGGAGCCGGTGACCGCCCGGAGCCGGTGACCGACCGGAGTCCGTGGCCGCCGGGAGTCGGTGGTCAGCCGAAGTCGGGGGATCGCTCCTGGGCGGGCGGCAGGCTCTTGCGGACGCCCCATTCGAGCCTGACGCCGCCGAAGTGGGTGGCGGGTGCGCCGGCGGGCTCCGGTGCGCTCCTGCCGAGCACGAAGCGGTCCTCCGCGCCGTCCAGGACGCCGCCGGAGGGGTCGTCCGTGCCGTCGGTGCGGACCCCGTCCCGTTCTGGCAGCAGGATGTCCCGTACGACCAGGGCGCACAGGTAGAGCGTGCCGAGCAGGTGCAGGGCGATGGCGAGCTGGTAGCCCTCGGTGGGCAGGCCC
Source organism: Streptomyces sp. NPDC059142 (assembly GCF_042755665.1). NCBI lineage: Bacteria > Bacillati > Actinomycetota > Actinomycetes > Kitasatosporales > Streptomycetaceae > Streptomyces > Streptomyces sp. NPDC059142. Next base: position 20,338 of record NZ_JBHZDA010000050.1, on the reverse strand, counting down.
TTGTGGGCGTCACCGCTGGTCGTGTACGCGAGGTACATCCAGATGCCGAGGTAGTACATGACCTCGCACGCCTGCCAGACGAGGAAGTCGCGCCAGCGGGGCCGGGCCAGGGCGGCGAGCGGGATGAGCCAGAGGACGTACTGCGGCGAGTAGACCTTGTTGGTCAGAATGAACGCGGCGACGACGAGGAAGGCGAGCTGCGCGAAACGCGGCCGGCGGGGCGCGGTCAGGGCGAGGGCGCCGATACCCGCGCAGGCCAGCACCATGAGGATCATGGCCCAGGTGTTGACGGTGCTGACCTCGATGGAGCGGCCGGTGCGCTGGGTGATGATCAGCCAGAAGGAGCCGAAGTCGATCTGCCGCTCCTGGCTGAAGGTGTAGAACTTCTTCCACCCCTCGGGGGCGAGCAGCATCACGGGCAGGTTCACCGCCAGCCAGGAGGCGGCGGCTCCCAGGAGGGCCGTCCCGTACGCGCGGTAGCGTCCGGCACGCCAGCACAGGACGAACAGCGGCCCCAGCAGGAGTACCGGGTAGAGCTTGGCGGCGGTGGCGAGCCCGATGAGGATGCCGAAGGCGAGCGCGCGGCCGCGGGACCACATCAGCATGGCGGCGGCGGTGAGCGCGACGGCCAGCAGGTCCCAGTTGATGGTGGCGGTGAGGGCCAGAGCGGGCGCCAGGGCGACCAGGAGGGCGTCCCAGGGGCGGCGGCGGTGGGTGCGGGCGACGCAGACGGCGATGACGACGGCGCAGATCATGAGCATGCCCGCGTTGACCATCCAGTACATCTGCTCGCGGTACTGGAGGGAGCCCCCGGGGGTGAGCCAGGAGGCGGCCTCCATGAAGAGGCCGGTCAGGACGGGGTACTCCAGGTACTGCATGTCGCCGCTGAGCCGGTCGAAGTACGGCACGAGGTTGTCGGCGAAGCCGCGCCCGATGAAGAGGTGCGGGATGTCCGAGTAGCAGGCGTGGGTGTACTGGGAGCTGGCTCCGCGGAACCAGGCCCAGTTGTAGCAGGGCATCTTCTGCACCATGCCGAGTGCGAACATGCCGATCGCCACCAGTGCGACGACGCGTACGGGGGAGAGCCGGCCGCTGCCCGGCCAGGCCCAGCGCCCGGCCGGTCCGCCGATCAGCTCGCTGCCGGCCGCGGCGATCTCGTCCCGCCGGGTGGGCGCGACGTCCGGCGGGTCCTGGTGCACGGTTTTCTCTTCTGCGCTCGGCATGGCGTCCATCCTGCCGTATGCCGCTGTGGGCGGGGCGGGGCTGTGGACAAGCGCGAGGGCCGCCGCACCGCCCGTACGGGTGTCCGTACGGGGCGGGTGCGACGGCCCTCGCGGGTGGAGCTACGGCCTCTCGGCCTTGGAGGAGGCGGCCTGTGCGGCGGCCTGCGGCGGCTTCGGGTGCCGGAGTGTCTCCGGCGTGTCAGCCGAAGATGCCTCCGCCTCCCTCGTCCTGGGATTCCTCGCTGGACGGTGAGGGCGAGGTGCTCTCCCCGCCGTCACCGCCCCCGCCGGGTCCGCCCCCGCCGGGCCCGCCGTTGCCGTTGCCCTGGTTGTTGTTGCCCTGGTTGGCGCAGCCGAAGATGCTGTTGCAGGTCTCGGTGTCATCCGGAGGGCTCTGCGTCGGCGTCTTCTCGCTCTCGCTCTCGGTCGGGGTCGCCGAAGGGCTGTCCGACTCGGTCGGCGAGGGACTGTCGGACGGGGTCGGGGACGGGGACGCGGCGCCGCCTCCGTAGACCGCCTCGCCGATGGGCTCGGGCTTGGGGAACCTCTCGACGGGCTTCCCCTTGAGCGCCTGCGACATGTAGTCCTGCCAGATGTCGGCCGGGAACGAGGCGCCGTGGATCTTCTTCTGGCCACCGGTGCCGAACATCTTCTCGAACTGACGCTTCGTGTTCTTCGCGTCGTCGTCCATCCGGTACATGTCGATGGCCGTGGAGAGCTGCGGGGTGTAACCCACGAACCAGGCCGACTTGTTGCCGTCGGTGGTGCCGGTCTTGCCGGCGACGTCACGGCCGGGGAGCTGGGCGCTGCTTCCCGTACCGCCGTCCTTCACGACGTCCGTCAGCACATCGGTGACGTTGTCCGCGACATTGGAGGGGAAGGCGGCCGTCGCCGTCGCCTTGTGCTGGTAGATGACCTCGCCGCCCTTCAGCACCTTGTCGACGGAGTACGGGTCACGCTGCTTGCCGCTGGCGGCGAAGGTGGCGTAGGAGCTGGCCATCCGGATGGCGCTCGGGTCGGAGATACCCAGCGAGAACGACGGAACGTTGGACTTGCTGAGAGAGCCGGGGAGCAGACCCGCGTTGATGGCCGCCTGGCGCACCTGGTCGATCCCGACGTCCATGCCGAGCTGGACGAAGGGCGAGTTGGCCGACCGCTTCATGGCCTTACGCAGGTTGATGTCGCCGAAGTCCTCGCCGCCGTCGTTGGTCTGGAGCCACTCCTTGCCCTCTTCGTTGGTCCAGATCGAACCGTCGTACTGCTTGATCTTCAGCTTGTCGTCGCCGTTGTAGATGGCCTTGTCGGGCGAGACCGGGGTGCGCTGCTCGTCGCTCTGCTGCGCGGGCAGATTCGGGTCGCGCTTGCCGTGTTCCATGGCCGCGGCGAGGACGAACGGCTTGAAGGTCGATCCGACCTGGGCACCGGTCTGGTCGGCGTTGTTGGTGAAGTGCTTGGTGGCGTCCTCGCCACCGTAGATCGCGACGATCTTCCCGCTGGACGGCTCGACCGAGGCGCCGCCGAACTGGACGTGCGTGTCGGTCTCCGGACGCTTCTCGGGGTCGATGTTGGCGTCGTAGACCTTCTTGACCGACTTCTCCAGCATCTCGACCTTCTTCTTGTTGAAGGTCGTGTGGATCTCGTAGCCGCCCGCGGTGAGGTCGTCGGCCGTGATCTCCCGGTCGTTGTTGTTGATGAAGTTCGCCTTGGCGAGGTCGACGAGGTACCCGACCTGTCCGCCGAGGTCACCGGACTTCTTCGGCGGGTCCGGCATCGGGAACTCGGTGTACTTGGCGCGCTCGCCCGCGTCGAGGAGCTTGTCCTGCACCATTCCGTCGAGGATCGACTTCCAGCGGATCTCGGCCCGCCGCTTGTTGGCCTCGGGGGTGGCGTTCGGATTGAGCTCGGGGGCACCGGCCGGGTCGTAGAGGGTCGCGCCCTTGAGCAGCGCGGCGAGGAAGGCGCACTGGCTCGCGTCGAGTTCCTTGGCGTCCTTGCCGTAGTACGTACGGGCCGCGGCCTGGATGCCCCAGGAGTTGCGTCCGTAGTACGACGTGTTGAGGTACCCCTCCATGATCTTTTCCTTCTTCATGTCCGTGCCGACCCGCATGGAGATGAAGAGTTCCTTGAACTTACGGCTGAAGGTCTGGCTCTGGTCGCCCAGCCGGGCGTTCTTGACGTACTGCTGGGTGATGGTGGAGCCACCCTGGGTGTCGCCGCCCATCGCCATGTTGAACACGGCGCGGCCCATGCCCTTGAAGTCGACGCCGGGGTCGTCCCAGAAGGTCTTGTTCTCGGCCGAGACGACCGCGTCCTGCATGGCCCTGGGGATCTCGGAGATGTTGATGATCTGCCGGTTGACCGCGCCGTCGGCGGCGGCCATCTGGCTGCCGTCGTCCCAGTAGTAGACGTTCTTCTGGGCCTCCGACGCCTTCTGGACGTCGGGGACCTCGACCATGGCGTACGCGATGGTCCCGGCGGCCAGGATGGATCCGACGAAGGCGATGCCGAGTCCGGTGGTCTGCTTCCAGGAGGGCACCCAGCGGCGCCAGCCGTACTTGTTGTACCGCGGGTAGTCGATGAACCGCTTCTTGCGCGGTTCATCGTCTCCGGCTCCGCCGCCTCCGCGCCGGCCGCCACCTCCGCCCTGGCCCGAACCACCGCCGTCGGCCCCGCGTCGGCGTCCACCGCGCTGGGCCGCGCGTCTGGCCTCGGCGCGCCCGCCGTAGACGGGCTCCTCCTCGTACCCCTCGGCATGCGAGACCGCGGTCTCGCGTGACGGTGCTGCACGGCGACCGGACGGCTGCTGGGCCGCACGCCTGGACGCGGCACGGCCGCCACCTGGTGGCTGCGGCGTTTTGCGACGGTGCTCGCTCATCGAACGACTACTCCTCGGGCAGGCGCGTACGCCTGGAAGCGGCAGTTGGGTTCCGGTCCCCCGAAATGAATACGGACCGGCCCGGCATAGGGCTCATCCGACATGCATCCGATGAACCGACAGTCTTGACGTGCTCGGACGTCGCTGGGTTCCCGGTGGTCTGCATGCCGCACAGACTACGCACGGTCAAAACCCTCCGAGAGCTGAAGTTCACCCTAAATCAGGCAAGTTGCATCATGAGAATCGGGGATGTGACGCCGTTCACTAAAGCCACCCTTGTCCCCATCGCCTCTCCGATCTATCGTCGGGATGTATCGAGTCGATACATCGTTTCGGCATAAGCGTCAGGGACGGCGTCCCGGACCGTGGAGGAGGCGAGGGTGAGCAGACGCTCGGGCATTCTTGAGTTCGCTGTCCTCGGCCTGCTCCGCGAGTCCCCCATGCACGGCTATGAGCTGCGGAAACGGCTCAACACCTCGCTGGGGATCTTCCGCGCCTTCAGTTACGGAACGCTCTATCCCTGCCTCAAGACGCTGGTCGCCAACGGCTGGTTGATCGAGGAACCGGGCAGTGCCCCGGAGGACGCGCTCGCCGCCTCCCTCGCGGGGCGCCGAGCCAAGATCGTTTATCGGCTGACGGCCGACGGCAAGGAGCACTTCGAGGAGCTGCTGTCGCACACCGGCCCCGACGCCTGGGAGGACGAGCACTTCGCTGCTCGGTTCGCCTTCTTCGGGCAGACGGAGCGCGATGTGCGTATGCGGGTGCTGGAGGGCCGCCGGAGCAGGCTGGAGGAGCGTCTGGAGAAGATGCGCGCCTCTCTGGCCCGTACCCGCGAACGGCTCGACGACTACACCCTTGAGCTGCAGCGTCACGGCATGGAGTCCGTGGAGCGCGAGGTGCGCTGGCTGAACGAGCTGATCGAGAGTGAGCGGGCAGGGCGGGATCAGATGCGGTCCGGCCCCGAGGAACCCGCCGCGCAGGAAGCCGGAGAAGCGGACGGCCTGCCCCGGCACCGGGACGCCGCGTCTCCCGGGGGTACGCCCCCGGGACGTCCAGGACCGCCGGATCCGTCCGCGGACCCCACCAAGTGAGCCCTGCACCTCCGCAGGGTTTCACCACGAACCACTGAGATCACACAGGGAGCAACCGCAATGGGTTCGGTTCGCGTAGCCATCGTCGGTGTGGGCAACTGCGCCGCCTCGCTGGTGCAGGGTGTCGAGTACTACAAGGACGCCGACCCGGCGGGCAAGGTACCGGGTCTGATGCACGTCCAGTTCGGTGATTACCACGTACGGGACATCGAGTTCGTGGCCGCGTTCGACGTGGACGCGAAGAAGGTCGGCCTCGACCTCTCGGACGCCATCGGCGCCAGCGAGAACAACACCATCAAGATCTGTGACGTGCCCTCCGCGGGCGTCACGGTCCAGCGCGGCCACACGCTCGACGGTCTCGGCAAGTACTACCGCCAGACGATCGAGGAGTCCCCCGAGGCCCCCGCGGACATCGTCCAGACCCTCAAGGACAAGCAGGTCGACGTCCTGGTCTGCTACCTGCCCGTGGGCTCCGACGATGCCGCGAAGTACTACGCGCAGTGCGCCATCGACGCCAAGGTCGCCTTCGTCAACGCCCTCCCGGTCTTCATCGCCGGCACGAAGGAGTGGGCGGACAAGTTCACCGAGGCCGGCGTCCCGATCGTCGGTGACGACATCAAGTCGCAGGTCGGCGCCACGATCACGCACCGCGTCATGGCGAAGCTCTTCGAGGACCGGGGCGTCGTCCTGGACCGCACGATGCAGCTCAACGTCGGCGGCAACATGGACTTCAAGAACATGCTGGAGCGCGAGCGCCTGGAGTCGAAGAAGATCTCCAAGACGCAGGCCGTCACCTCCCAGATCCCCGACCGCGACCTGGGCGCCGACAACGTGCACATCGGCCCGTCGGACTACGTGGCCTGGCTCGACGACCGCAAGTGGGCGTACGTCCGCCTTGAGGGCCGCGCCTTCGGCGACGTCCCGCTGAACCTGGAGTACAAGCTGGAGGTCTGGGACTCCCCGAACTCCGCGGGCGTCATCATCGACGCCGTGCGCGCCGCGAAGATCGCCAAGGACCGCGGCATCGGCGGCCCGATCCTCTCCGCGTCGTCGTACTTCATGAAGTCCCCGCCCGTGCAGTACTTCGACGACCAGGCGCGTGAGAACGTCGAGAAGTTCATCGCCGGCGAGGTCGAGCGCTAACACCCGCACCGGCCGGAGCGGCCGCGGCGGTCGCGCTCCGCACGGCGGACCGTACGAGAAGGGGCACCGGGCCATCAGGTCCGGTGCCCCTCTCACATAAGCCCCTCCCGCAGGCGCCGCAGGGCCGTATGTGACGCTGGCCCACATGCCTGTCGTACGGGATCTGCGCGTGCTGCTCCGTCTCAGGGACTTCCGCCGGCTGTTCGCGGTCCGGCTGCTCTCCCAGGCCGCCGACGGTGTCTTCCAGGTCGCGCTCGCCGCGTACGTCGTCTTCTCTCCCGAGAAACAGACCTCGCCCGCCGCCATCGCCTCCGCGATGGCCGTACTGCTGCTTCCCTACTCGCTGGTCGGCCCGTTCGCCGGGGTGCTCCTCGACCGCTGGCAGCGCCGCCAGGTCTTCCTGTACGGGAACCTGCTGCGCGCCCTGCTGGCCGGGTGCACGGCCCTGCTGATCCTGGCGTCCGTGCCCGACTGGCTCTTCTACGTCTCGGCGCTCTCCGTGACCGCCGTCAACCGGTTCGTGCTCGCCGGGCTCTCGGCCGCCCTGCCCCGGGTCGTCGACGACGAGCGCCTCGTCCTGGCCAACTCGCTCTCCCCCACCGCCGGCACCCTCGCCGCGACCGCGGGCGGCGGACTCGCCCTCGTCGTGCGGCTGACCGCGTCCGGCTCGGACGCGGCCGTGATGCTGCTGGGCGCCGCCCTCTACATCTCCTCGGCGCTCACCTCACTGCTGCTGGCGCGCGAACTGCTCGGACCCGAGCACGCTCCCGTACGGCCCCGGCTGGGCGCCTCGCTCGCCTCCACCGCGCACGGGCTCGCCGACGGACTGCGCCATCTCGCCGAGCGGCGCGCGGCGGCGGGCGCGCTGGCCGCCATGACGGTGATGCGCTTCTGCTACGGGGCGCTGACGGTGATGGTGCTGATGCTCTGCCGCTACGCGTGGACGGACCGCGAGTCCGACGGACTGGCGCTGCTCGGGCTCGCCCTCGGAATCTCCGGGGCGGGGTTCTTCGCGGCGGCGCTCCTCACCCCGTGGGCCGTGGGCCGGTTCGGCGCGCGGGGATGGATGGCGCTCTGCGCCACGACGGCGGCTCTGCTCGAACCGGCGCTCGGGCTGCCGTTCGCGCCCGTACCGCTGATGGTCGCCGCGTTCCTTCTCGGCCTGATCACCCAGGGAGCGAAGATCGCGACCGACACCGTGGTGCAGACGACGGTGGACGACGACTTCCGCGGCCGGGTCTTCTCCCTCTACGACGTTCTCTTCAATGTCGCCTTCGTGGGCGCCGCCGGGGTGGCCGCGCTGATGCTGCCGCCGGACGGCCGGTCCGCGCCGCTGGTGATGATGGTGGCGCTGCTCTACGCGGCTGTCGCGACAGGCCTGACGCGCGGGAGGGGGGGTTTGTCCTGTAACAACGCCCGCCCGGGGTTGGGGGGGGGGGGGGGTGTTTTGTTTTCACAAACCACCCCCCCCCCCCCCGCCGCGATCAGTTCTGCGCCGCCCACCACTCCTTGAGGGCGGAGACGGCGGCGTCCTTGTCCATGGGGCCGTTCTCCAGCCGCAGCTCCAGCAGGAAGGTGTACGCCGTGCCGATCACCGGCCCGGGGCCGACCCCCAGGATCTCCATGATCTGGTTGCCGTCCAGGTCCGGCCGGATCGCGTCGAGCTCCTCCTGCTCCTGGAGCTGGGCGATGCGCTCTTCCAGCCCGTCGTAGGCACGGGAGAGCGCGTTCGCCTTGCGCTTGTTGCGGGTGGTGCAGTCGGAGCGGGTCAGCTTGTGGAGCCGGCTCAGCAGCGGGCCCGCGTCGCGTACGTACCGCCGTACCGCCGAATCGGTCCACTCGCCCGTCCCGTAGCCGTGGAAGCGCAGATGCAGCTCGACCAGGCGGGAGACGTCCTTCACCATCTCGTTGGAGTACTTGAGCGCGGTCATCCTCTTCTTGGTCATCTTCGCGCCCACCATCTCGTGGTGGTGGAAGGAGACCCGGCCGTCCTTCTCGAAGCGCCGGGTGCGGGGCTTGCCGATGTCGTGCAGAAGGGCGGCCAGCCGCAGCACCAGGTCCGGGCCGTCCTCCTCCAGGTCGATGGCCTGCTCCAGAACGGTCAGCGAGTGCTCGTAGACATCCTTGTGGCGGTGGTGCTCGTCGCTCTCCAGCCGCAGCGCCGGCAGCTCGGGCAGGATCCGCTCGGCGAGCCCGGTGTCGACGAGCAGCGCGAGCCCCTGGCGCGGGCGGGCGGCGAGGACCAGCTTGTTCAGCTCGTCCCGGACCCGCTCGGCGGAGACGATCTCGATCCGTGCGGACATGTCCTTCATGGCCGCGACGACATCCGGCGCCACCGTGAAGTCCAACTGCGCGGCGAACCGGGCGGCCCGCAGCATCCGCAGCGGATCGTCGGAGAAGGACTCCTGCGGGGTGCCCGGTGTGCGCAGCACCTGGGCCGCGAGGTCCTCCAGCCCGCCGTGCGGGTCGATGAACTCCTTCTGCGGCAGGGCCACAGCCATCGCGTTGACCGTGAAGTCCCGGCGGACGAGATCTTCCTCGATGGAGTCGCCGTAGGACACCTCGGGTTTGCGCGACGTACGGTCGTAGGCTTCCGAGCGGTACGTGGTGACCTCGATCTGGAAACGCTGGTCCACGTCGCCGACCCGGGCGTCCTTCTGGCAGCCGACCGTCCCGAAGGCGATCCCCACCTCCCACACGGCGTCCGCCCAGGGCCGCACGATCCTCAGGACGTCCTCGGGGCGGGCATCGGTGGTGAAGTCCAGGTCGTTGCCGAGCCTGCCCAGCAGGGCGTCCCTGACCGAGCCTCCGACCAGCGCGAGACCGAAACCGGCTTCCTGGAAACGGCGGGCGAGATCGTCGGCGACGGGGGACACCCGCAGCAGTTCGCTGACCGCGCGGTGCTGCACCTGGCTGAGTGCACTGGGGTTGTCTTCATTGGCTTTCGGCACAACAGAAAAGGGTACGTGCCGTGACTCATCCGGTCGTCCCCGTTTCGGGCTCCCCCCGCCGATTCACGGGTTTCCGGCAGTGCATGAGATTCTTCCGATCATGTGGAGCAGTCCCCAGCACTTCGCCACAGCGCACATCGTTACCATGCGTGGACGCAGCAACCGACAACCACCAACGGCAGCAGACGATGACGGGACGGGCGAGCGCGTGGCCGAGGCGGCAGACTTCCAGGGGACGGGCCATTGCGCTGCCCGCCGATGGCTGCGGCGCACAGCCTCCGTTCTCGCCGGGGTACCGCTCATGGCGAGTCTGCTGGCCGGTACGGCGGCTCCCGCGGCCCATGCCGCGACCGAGTCTCCCGGAGCCACCGGCGCCACCGGGAGCCGTTCGGTCCGTGTGGCGCTCGACACACTCGCGCCCAGCGCTCCGGTGAAGGGCGACACGCTCACCATCTCGGGGACCGTGACCAACGAGGGCAAGGGCACCGTCAACAACGCGCAGGTGGATCTGCGGGTAGGGCCGAGGATGGCCGGCCGGACCGCCATCGACGACGCCGCGGCACGCTCCGGGGTCTCGGGTGACGTGGCTCCGATCGGCGGACCGTACAAGGTCGTCCTGCCGAAGCTCCCGGCCGGGATCCCGCAGGACTTCGCCCTCTCCGTCCCGGTCGGCAAGCTGGGGCTCGACGAGGACGGGGTGTACCAGCTCGGCGTCTCGGTGACGGGGAAGACCTCGGCCGCCCCGTACGACCAGGTGCTGGGGATCCAGCGCACTTTCCTCCCCTGGCAGCCCGACGGGACGAGCAAGAAGACCCAGCTCACCGCCTTGTGGCCGCTGATCTCGACCACGCATCTCTCCGCGGAGACCGGGCCGGACGATCAGCAGACACCGGTCTTCGAGAACGACGAGCTGGCCGAGGAGCTGGCGCCCGGCGGACGGCTGGAGCAGCTGGTCTCCCTGGGCAGCCGGCTTCCGGTGACCTGGGTGATCGATCCCGATCTGATCGCCACCGCCGATGCCATGACCAGGAACTACAGCGTCAGAAGCGGTGACACGACGGTGCCGGGCCGTAACCAGGCCGTGGCGATCAAGTGGCTCGACTCGCTGGAGAAGGCGGTCAAGGACGGCAAGGTCGTCGCGCTGCCGTTCGCCGATCCGGACCTGGCCTCGCTCGCCCACCGCGGCAAGGGCGTCTCCGGCGCCCTCAGCCACCTCCAGCCGGCCACCGACGTGGCCGACGACACGGTGGAGACCATCCTCCACGTCAAGCCGTCCGTGGACTTCGCCTGGCCGGTCGACGGCGCGATCGACCCGTCGATCGTGGATGTGGCGACCTCGGCGGGCGCCCACAAGGTCATCACCCGCAGCGACAGTCTCCAGGACAACCTCGCGTACACCCCGAACGCCGCGCGGCCGATCGGTGGCGGCACGACGGCCGTCGTCGCGGACTACCGGCTCTCGACCGCCTTCCAGGGCGACATGTCGACGTCGAGCAGCTCCACCCTCGCCGTCCAGCGGTTCCTCGCCCAGTCGCTGGCGGTGACGCTCCAGGAGCCCGACAACGAGCGCAATGTCGTCGTGGCCCCGCAGCGGACGCCCACAGCCGCCCAGGCCCAGTCGATGGCGCGCGCGCTGCGCGACCTGGAGCCCGAGCGCTGGACCGAGCCGACGGACCTGATGGCGGCCGCGGCGGTCGGCCCGGACGCCGACGCCACCACGAAGGTGCCCGGCGCCTCCCACTACCCGAAGAAGCTGCGCGCCCAGGAACTGCCGACCCAGACGTTCCTCGACATCAAGAAGACGCAGGACCGCTTCGACAAGTTCAAGGCCATCCTCACTTCGCCGGACCGGGTCGCCGCCCCCTTCGGCAACGCGATCAGCCGGGCGATGTCGACGTCGTGGCGCGGCGACCCGGACGGTGCCGCGCAGTACCGGAACACGGTCGACACCTATCTGCAGAGCCTCACGGACGAGGTACGGCTCATCCCCAAGTCCGTGCTCACCCTCTCCGGGCGCAGCGCGACGATCCCGGTGACCGTCCAGAACCAGCTGCTCCAGGGCGTCCAGAACCTGGTGCTGCGGCTGAAGTCCGACAACCCGACCCGGTTGAAGCTCGACGGTGATCTGGCCGTAGCGGAACGCCCGATCAAGATCGACGGCGGGCACAGCCAGTCGGTGAAGTTCACCGGCGCGGGCAACGCCAACGGGCCCGTGCAGGTGACCGCCCAGCTCTACACGGTGGACGGCAAGCTGTACGGCGGTCCGATGACCTTCCAGGTGAAGGTCTCGGAGATCACGCCCACCGTGATGCTCGTCATCGCGGGCGGTGTGCTCCTGCTGGTCCTCGCCGGGGTGAAGATGTATAGCCAGCGCAAGCGGGCCGTGGCCCGTAAGGCGGGCGCCGGCCCCGCGGACGGCGGCGACGACGGCGAGAGCGGCGACGACGGCCCGGGCGACGGCAACGACGACGGCGACCGAGGCGGTCGGGGAGACACAAACGCGGACGCCCCAGGGCCGGGCGCCACCGGACCGGGCTCCCCAGGACCGGACGCTCCGGCATCGGACTCCCGGACGACGCCGGGCTCCGCCGGGCCCGGTGGAGCCGGCCCGGACTCCTCCGGGGCGGCGCACGGCACGAAGAACACGGCCGGCACGAAGGCCGTCGAGGACACAGATCCCGGGCAGCCGAGTGACCCGACACCGGACACCGGTCCGGAAAGCGCGGACGCGTCGGGCGTGGGTGAGAAAGTGGACCGTTGAGCGATGTCGTGGCCGGTCGGCCGGGGACGATGAGGTGGGGTAACCATGAACGCGCCGTACGACGGTGACCGTGGGCCGGGCACGGGCGGCGATCCGGCAGGCCAGGTCCCGCCGCCTCAGCCACCTGCCCAGGACCCGTATGTCCAGGACGCCTACGCACAGGACCCCTACTGGGCCCAGGACCTGTCCGCACAGGATCCGGTGACCGAGGCGCTGTACGACCGCGCCTCGCACCCTCCGCCGCCTCCGGGCACCTATCCGGACCGCCAGGACCTGTACCGGCAGCCGCACGCCCAGCAGCCCCCGCCCGATCCGCGGGTCTGGGCGCAGACGCCGCCACCCGAGCCCTCGGGCCCCTCCCGGCTTCTGCCGTACGGGGACGACGCGCGGACCACCCAGTTCACCGGCGTCGACGACCTGGTCACCCGGGCCGCCGACGAGAGCCCCGCGCCGGACGCGTTCGCCCATCTCTACCGGGACCAGCAGTCCACGGCGCAGGCCGTGGCGGCGCCGGAGCCCGAGGCGGTTCCGGCGGCGGCGCCCGCGAAGAAGTCGGGCGGCAAGGCCGCCGGTCTGCTGAAGTCCAGCGCGCTGATGGCCGCGGGCACACTGGTGTCCCGGCTCACCGGCTTCGTACGGAGCCTGGTGATCACGGCAGCGCTGGGCGCGGCGCTCCTCGGTGACTCGTTCACCGTCGCCTACACCCTGCCGACGATGATCTACATCCTCACCGTCGGTGGCGGTCTGAACTCCGTCTTCGTACCGCAGCTCGTGCGGGCGATGAAGAACGACGACGACGGTGGCATCGCGTACGCCAACCGGCTGCTGACCCTGGTGATGGTCGCGCTCGGCGCGATCGTGGCACTGGCCGTGTTCGCGGCGCCTCTGCTCGTCCAGGCGATGTCGGACCCGATCGCCAGCGACGCCGCCGCCAACAACGTGGCCGTCACCTTCGCCCGCTACTGCCTGCCCACGATCTTCTTCATGGGTGTGCACGTCGTCATGGGCCAGATCCTCAACGCGCGCGGGAAGTTCGGCGCGATGATGTGGACCCCGGTCCTCAACAACATCGTCATGATCACCACGTTCGGGCTGTTCATCTGGGTGTACGGCACCGCCGCCGACTCCGGTATGACCGTACAGACGATCCCGCCGGACGGCGTGCGGCTGCTGGGCATCGGTACGCTCCTCGGCCTCGTCGTCCAGGCGCTCGCGATGATCCCCTACCTCCGGGAGACCGGCTTCCGCTTCCGCCCCCGCTTCGACTGGAAGGGCCACGGGCTCGGCAAGACGGTCAGGCTCGCGAAGTGGACCGTCCTGTTCGTCCTCGCCAACCAGGCGGGTGTCCTGGTCGTCACCCAGCTCGCCACCGCCGCGGGCAAGGCGTCCGGCACGGACGGCGCGGGCATCCTGGCCTACAGCAACGCCCAGCTCATCTGGGGCATGCCGCAGGCCATCATCACCGTCTCGGTCATGGCCGCCCTGCTGCCCCGGATCTCCCGCGCCGCCAGCGACGGCGACCCGGGCGCGGTCCGCGACGACATCTCCCAGGGGCTGCGCAACTCCGCGGTCGCGATCGTCCCGATCGCCTTCGGCTTCCTCGCCCTCGGTGTCCCGCTCTCCGTCCTGATGTTCTCCTCCAGCGGCCTGGAGTCGGCGCGGTCCATGGGCTTCATCCTGATGGCGTTCGCCCTCGGGCTCATCCCGTACTCCGTGCAGTACGTCGTCCTGCGCGGCTTCTACGCCTACGAGGACACCAGGACGCCCTTCTACAACACGGTGATCGTCGCCGCGGTCAACGCGGCGGCCTCCGCCCTCGCCTATGTCCTGCTGCCGGCGCGCTGGGCCGTGGTCGGCATGGCCGCGGCGTACGGGCTGGCCTACGCGGTCGGTGTCGGCGTGGCCTGGCGCCGGCTGAAGAAGCGGCTCGGCGGCGATCTGGACGGCGGACGCGTCCTGCGGACGTACGCGCGGCTCTGCCTGGCGTCCGTGCCCGGCGCCCTCGCTGCCGGCGCGGTGGCCTACTTCGTGCTGGAAGGTCTGGGCAGCACCGCCCTCGCCTCGATCGTCGCTCTGATCGGTGGCGGCATCGTGCTGCTGGGGCTCTTCTTCGTCGCGGCGAAGAAGATGCGGATCGAGGAGATGAACGCCATGGTCGGCATGGTGCGAGGCCGTCTCGGACGGTGACGCGGCACGGCCGGGTACAACCATCACCGGCTGCCGCGTGTCGTGCATAGCGTCCGACTGTGGGCACAATTGGCTTGGCTGTTGAACAGGGCGCAATGGATGGGGAGGCAGGAGCGACGGTGGCGGAACGTAGCACGGCTGCCGTCGACGTGGCCGGCGACAGCGGCGATGAGCCGTTGACCGCCAAGGCGGACAAGGCCACGACCGACGGGTTGGCGAAGGCCCCGGACACGGCGGAACGGTCCTCCGCCGACACGGGCAGTGACCGGCAGGGCACCGAGGCGGGCGGCGCGGCGCCCGAACTCCACAGCGGCCACAGACTTGCCAGACGCTACCGCCTGGAGGAGTGCGTCACCCGTCTGGACGGTTTCAGCAGTTGGCGTGCCGTCGACGAGAAACTGCGCCGCGCCGTGGGCGTGCACCTCCTGCCCGCCGACCACGCGCGGGCCCGTTCCGTCCTGGCCGCCGCGCGCTCCGCCGCACTGCTCGGCGACCCCCGCTTCGTCCAGGTCCTGGACGCCGTCGAGGAGGGCGACCTCGTCTACGTCGTCCACGAATGGCTGCCGGACGCCGTCGAGCTGACCGCACTGCTCGCCGCGGGCCCTCTGGAGGCCCATGAGGCGTACCAGCTCGTCAGCCAGGTCTCCCAGGCGATGGCCGCCGCGCACCGCGAGGGGCTGGCCCATCTGCGGCTGACGCCCGGCGCCGTCCTGCGGACCTCGACCGGGCAGTACCGGATCCGGGGTCTCGCCGTGAACGCCGCCCTGCGCGGTATCCGCGCCGACCGGCCCCAGCGCACCGACACCGAGGCGATCGGCGCGCTCCTGTACGCGGCGCTCACCCAGCGCTGGCCGTACGAGAGCGACGCCCACGGCCTCTCCGGCCTCCCCAAGGGGGTCGGACTGATCGCCCCCGACCAGGTACGCGCCGGCGTCCACCGAGGTCTCTCCGAACTCACGATGCGGGCCCTGGTCAACGACGGGGCCACCGCCTCCCGCCAGGACCCGCCGTGCACCACGCCGGACGAGCTGGCCGCCGCGGTCGCGGAGATGCCCCGGATCCGGCCGCCGGAGCCCACGTTCGCGGCACCGCCGGAGTACCAGCGCACCACCTACCAGCAGGGCACCTACGGGCGTACCCAGGCGGGTGCCGGGGTGACGTCTCCGACGCCGGTGCTGGCGCCGCCGCCCCCGCTCCAGAGCCGTACCGGCAAGGCCCTCAAGTGGACCGTCGCCGCGCTCCTCATCGCCACCCTGGGCCTGGCGAGCTGGCAGGTGGCCGACCAGCTCCTCGACAAGGACCGCGGCGCGTCCGACACCACGCCCACACAGACCAGCACCGGGGGCAGCGACAAAGCCGTGAAACCCGCCAAGCCGCTCAAGATCGACAGCGCGGCGGAGTTCATGCCCGAGGGGTCCGGGATAAGGCCGGAGCTGGCGGCGAACGCCGTCGACGGCGACAGCGGTACCGCCTGGATCACCAAGCAGTACTGGAACTACCCCAATTTCGGTAACCTCCCCGGCCATACGGAGGGCAGCGGAATCGTCGTGGACCTCGGCAGCGTGAAGGACGTGTCCGGTCTCGACATCCGTATGTACCGCTCCGGCCAGAAGGCCGAAGTGCTGGCCGCCGACGCGGATGCGTCGAACCCGACGTCGCTCTCGGACTTCTCCCAGCGGCTCACCAAGCTGGAGGAGGTGGGAAGCACGGTGAAGACCACCCTCGACAAGCCTGTCCGGACCCGGTACGTATTGATCCACATCACCGAGCTGCCGCAGGACGGATCCGCCAGCCGTTTCCGCGGGGGCATCTCGGAGATCCAGATCACCGGCTGACCGGAGACAGGGGAGGGGGCTCAGCGTTGGACGACGCCGCACTGGGCGACTTGAGCGACCAGGACCTGCTGAGCGCTCATGTCACGGGCCACCCCCGGGCCTTCGGCGAGCTGGTACGGCGCCATCGGGACCGGCTCTGGGCCGTTGCCCTGCGTACTCTCGGGGACCGGGAGGAGGCGGCCGACGCCGTGCAGGACGCCCTCGTCTCGGCCTTCCGGGCCGCGCACACCTTCCGCGGGCAGTCCGCCGTCACCACCTGGCTGCACCGCATCACGGTCAACGCCTGCCTCGACCGGGCGCGCAAGGCGGCCTCGCGCCGGACCTCCCCCGTGGACGACACCGAGCGGCTGGAGCAGCTCCTCGAACCCCACGAGTCGGCCGAGGCGCCCGCCGAGCGGCAGGACCTCCACCGGGAGCTGCTGGCGGCACTGGCCACGCTCCCCGCCGACCAGCGGGCCGCACTGATCCTCGTCGACATGCAGGGCTACCCCGTGGCGGAGGCCGCCGCCGTGCTGGGGGTGCCCACCGGCACCGTGAAGAGCCGCTGTGCGCGAGGCCGGGCCAGACTCCTCCCTCTGCTCACCCATCTACGCGGGGGCACCAGGGATAACAGCGGTTCCGAGCGGGGAAGGAACCGGACGCCGCGGGCATCCGTCCCACCGGCATCGGGACCAAAAGATTCAGGGTCGAGCGATCCTGCTGGAGTGAAGGGCGGAGGTGGGCGCGCATGACATCTACGACCGACACCGCTCAGCATCCGGATGTCTCGGAGATCTCCGACCTTGCCGAGGGCCTGCTGCCACCGGCCCGCAGCACGGATCTCCGGCTCCATCTCGACGGGTGCGCGCTCTGCTCCGACGTCCACGACTCCCTTGAGGAGATCAGGGGGCTGCTGGGAACCCTGCCGGGGCCCCCGCGGATGCCCACCGATGTCGCGGAGCGTATCGACGCCGCACTCGCCGCTGAGGCGCTCCTCGACGCGACCACATCGGATGAGTCCACAGCACCCGATGAGGCCACCACGGCCCCGGCGCCCGCACCGGCGGCGGACGAGACCCCGGACTCCGATGTTTCACGTGAAACATCGCCTGTGTCCGAGCCGCCGTCCCCGGCCACCGCGCCGGTGGCAACGCCGGAGACCGTACGGACCGACCGCCCCGCCGGGCGGCCGAAGGCGGCCACCGGGCCCGGTCGTGGCGGACGGTCCCGGCTGCGCCGTCGCCGTACCGCTGTCCTGGGTGCCGTCTTCGGAACGGCGTTCGTGGGCATCGGTGCGCTGCTGCTCCCGCCGCTCCACTCCTCGGGCTCCGGCGAAAGTGAAGCCTCCAAGACCGCCAGCTCCGCGGCGAGCGACGGCGAGCTGTTCTCCGACACACGGCTCCAGGACCGCGTGGACACTCTGCTGGCCTCCGGCGCCGACGCCGGGACCGAGAGCGAGACCAAGGCAGGCCGGCCACGCTCCATGGAGGGCGACCGGGGCGGAGCCTCGAACTCTCCTCTGCTCACGCCCGAGCCCACCGTCCCGGCCTGTATCCAGCGGGGGATCGGCAGCAACCTGTCGGCGCTGGCCGCGGAGCGGGGCACCTACGAGGGAAGCGACGCCTATCTCGTCGTACTGCCCCACTCGGACGACACCACTCGGGTCCAGGTCTATGTGGTCGACGCGACCTGCGTGAAGAGCGCTCCCTCGTCCGACGGAACCGTCCTGCTGACGCACGCCTACCTCCGCCGCTGACGCGCCCTCGCGCCGAGCCGGGAGACCTCGGGAATGCGGGACCCGTAGGATCCGTTGGATGGGGTGAAAGTCGTTGATCCGGCCCCAGTAGTGCAGTCTGCAGAGACGAGGAAGAAACCCGTGAGCGACGTCCGTAATGTGATCATCATCGGCTCCGGGCCCGCCGGCTATACGGCCGCGCTGTACACCGCGCGCGCATCACTGAAGCCGCTGGTCTTCGAGGGCGCCGTCACCGCCGGTGGTGCGCTGATGAACACCACCGATGTGGAGAACTTCCCGGGCTTCCGCGACGGCATCATGGGCCCGGACCTCATGGACAACATGCGGGCCCAGGCAGAGCGCTTCGGCGCCGAGCTGGTCCCGGACGATGTCATCTCGGTCGACCTCACCGGTGACATCAAGACGGTCACCGACACCGTGGGCACCGTGCACCGGGCCAAGGCCGTGATCGTCACGACGGGCTCCCAGCACCGCAAGCTCGGCCTGGCCAACGAGGACACGCTCTCCGGCCGCGGCGTCTCATGGTGCGCCACCTGTGACGGCTTCTTCTTCAAGGACCAGGACATCGCCGTGATCGGCGGCGGGGACACCGCGATGGAGGAAGCCACCTTCCTCTCGCGCTTCGCCAAGTCCGTCACGATCGTCCACCGCCGGGACACCCTGCGCGCCTCCAAGGCCATGCAGGAGCGCGCCTTCGCCGACCCGAAGATCAAGTTCGCCTGGGACAGCGAGGTCGCCGAGATCCATGGCGAGCAGAAGCTCTCCGGGCTGACCCTGCGCAACACGAAGACCGGCGAGACCTCGCCGCTCGCGGTGACCGGACTGTTCATCGCGGTGGGCCACGACCCGCGGACCGAGCTGTTCAAGGGCCAGCTCGACCTGGACGGGGAGGGCTACCTGACCGTGGCCGCTCCGTCGACGCGGACCAACCTCCCGGGCGTCTTCGGCGCGGGCGATGTGGTGGACCACACCTACCGCCAGGCGATCACCGCCGCGGGCACCGGCTGTTCCGCAGCCCTCGACGCCGAGCGTTTCCTCGCCGCGCTGAGCGACAGCGAGAACGCCGAGCCGGAGAAGACCCCCGCTGTCTGACCAGCACTCCCCATCCTCACCCCTCAACCCGTAAGGAGGCCGCCGTGGCCGGCGACCTGAAGCATGTGACCGACGGTTCTTTCGACGAAGACGTTCTCAAGAGCGGTAAGCCCGTTCTGGTGGACTTCTGGGCCGCCTGGTGCGGACCGTGCCGCCAGATCGCCCCGTCGCTGGAGGCCATCGCCGCCGAGCACGGCGACAAGATCGAGATCGTCAAGCTCAACATCGACGAGAACCCGGCCACGGCCGCGAAGTACGGGGTCATGTCCATCCCGACCCTGAACGTCTACCAGGGTGGCGAGGTCGTCAAGACGATCGTCGGCGCCAAGTCCAAGGCCGCGCTCGTGCGCGACCTCGACGACTACATCGGCTGACACCGCCCCGGGCGTCGGCAGACGCACGATGTTTCACGTGAAACGGGTCCGTCCCCCACTCGGGGGACGGACCCGTTCTCCGTTCGACTCTCCGCCACCCGCCACAGAAGGTCAGGGCGTCAGGGCCATCAGAGCGGTCGCAGCGCCGGTTCCTTCTTCACCGCGCCCAGGAGCCGGTCGAGCGCCAGCTCCACGTCTTCCTTCCACGAGAGCGTGGTGCGCAGCTCCAGCCGCAGTCGGGGGTACCGCGTGTGCGGGCGGACCGTTTTGAAGCCCACCGCGGTGAGATGGTCGGCGGGCAGCACACAGGCCGGCTCTTTCCAGCGGCTGTCGCCGAACGCCTCGATGGCCTTGAAGTCCCGCCGCAGCAGATCCTTCGCCACGGTCTGCACCATCACCCGCCCGAGCCCCTGCCCCTGGTAGCCGGGCATCACCCAGGCCGTCATCAACTGGACGGCGTCCGGGGAGACCGGGCTCGTGGGGAAGGCCAGGGAGCGGGGCACATAGGCCGGGGGCGCGTACAGGACGAAGCCGACCGGCAGATCATCGATGAAGACGATGCGTCCGCAGGAGCCCCACTCCAGCAGGACGGCCGAGATCCACGCCTCTTTCTCCGCCTCCGCCCGGCCCGCTCCTACCGCGGCTTCACCGCTGACCGGATCAAGTTCCCAGAAGACACACGTACGGCAGCGATGGGGGAGGTCCGAAAGGTTGTCCAGCGTGAGCGGTACGAGCCGACGCCCCATGGAGGCTGTTCCTCACTTCTTTCCCCTGCCGCGCCCTGAGCGCCCGTCAGCGCGCCCCGTTCCCGGAGCAGAGCGCCGACAAAGCCACCGAGCACGCTGATCCCCAGTCCGGCAGACACCAGTTGGCCGCGGCTCACCGATCGCATGGTTCTCGTTCTCCCTCTGCGGTGGCTCAGGGTGGATGCGCCCTACCAGAACGCATCGTATCCACCCAGAGATGCCCGGGACACCGCGGGATCGCAAAGGGCGGTGGTCGGTGGGGGGGAGAAGGCACCCAACCCCCCCACCCCCCAGGGGGAGAGAGAGCAAGAACACCACCCCACCC